>JBJELP010000078.1:0-14795 GCA_051879215.1 Lachnospiraceae bacterium | reverse complement strand
CGGAAATGATATTTTTCAGTGTTTTCAGATATGCAATATTGTATTCAACAGGTGCACAGAGAAAAATCAGATCGCACCGGGCAAGATTGTTATCTGCTTCCGGGAAGATTTCATCAACAACCTGTTCTTCGAGAGCCATATGCAGTGTTTGTATGGAAGCACCGCAGGCGATCATATGGTAATCCGGATGACGTTCCCGGATGCATCTGGCAATCGAACCGCCAATCAGTCCAAGACCGATAAATCCAACAGTAAACATGTTTTTATTTCCTTTCAAGTTCAAATAAACTGCATGTTACATTTTAATAGAACCCCATCTGTTTGTCAATGATTTCATGCTTTAAATTATTAAATTGTTTTTTTCAATGCATATCAGAATCCAAATCATCTTTTATATGGAAAATGTACTGAAAAAGATACAGAAATCACTGCACAGATTCATATGATGCTGAAAAAAATCGTATAAAATGAATGAAATACTTGTTTTTTTCTGAATATTTTAGTAAAATATACCCATGCGAATAAAGTGCGGTCGATTTCCCTTTATTCAGAATTCCGGCAAAGCTTTTAAAGCCTTGCTGAATATATAAGTTTTGGAGGTAATAGAATGAACGTTTATGAAACTGAGAAAATTCGTAACGTTGTAGTATTGGGACACGGTGGTGCCGGCAAAACAACTCTGGTTGAGGCTATGGCTTATGTGGCAGGTGTAACTCCCAGAATGGGCAAAGTGGCAGATGGCAATACAATCAGCGATTTTGATAAAGAAGAGATTAAACGTCAGTTTTCCATCGGTGCAAGTGTGGTTCCCGTAGAATGGGAAGGCATTAAAATCAATATCATTGATACCCCCGGATACTTTGACTTTGTTGGTGAAGTAGAAGAAGCAGTCAGTGCAGCGGATGCTGCTATTATCGTTGTAAACGGTAAATCAGGTGTTGAAGTGGGTACACAGAAGGCATGGGAAATCTGCGAAAAAAACGAACTTCCCCGTCTCTTCTTTGTAACCGGTATGGATGACGATCAGGCAAGCTTTAAGAATGTTATGCTGCAGCTGAATGAACAGTTCGGACGTAAAGTTGCGCCTTTCTATGTTCCCATGCGTGAGAATGAAAAATTCGTTGGTTTCGTTAATGTAATCAAGATGGAAGGTCGTCGTTTTATCGGCAATACCAGCGAATTTGAAGAATGCCCGATTCCGGATTATCTTGAAAAACATGTATCTATTTCCCGTGACTCCCTGCTGGAAGCAGTTGCTGAAACCAGTGAAGAGTTAATGGAACGTTATTTTGAAGGTGATGAATTTACATACGAAGAAATTCAGGATGCGCTGAAGAGCAATGTAACAGATGGTTCCATTGTTCCTGTATTGATGGGTTCCGGTATGAATGCACAGGGTATGAAGATGCTTATGTATGTTATTCGTAAGTATTTACCTGCCCCTTCCAGCAAATTTGTTTACGGCAATGATATCGCAACCGGTGAAATGGTTCCCGTCGATATCGATGCAAACAAATATATGAGTGCACGTGTATTTAAGACTCTGGTTGATCCTTTTATCGGCAAGTATTCCATGTTTAAGGTGATTACAGGTACCTTAAAGGCCGATATGCCTCTGTACAATGTAAATCAGGAAAAAGAAGAAAAAGTATCCAGATTGTATATTCTTCGCGGTAAAGAAGCAATTGAAGTATCTGAACTGACAGCAGGTGACATCGGTGCAGTTGCAAAGACCGGTCTTGCAACCGGCGATACATTTGCCATGAAGGGTGCTCAGGTTGCTTATGCAAAACCGGATCTGTCCACTCCTTATACCTGCATGCGCTATAAAGCAGTGAAGAAGGGCGACGATGACAAGGTTGCAGCTGCATTTGCAAAGCTGATGGATGAAGACAAGACCCTGAAAACCGTGAATGATGCAGAAAACAGACAGACTCTGATCTATGGTATCGGCGAACAGCAGATTGAAGTTGCGGTCAGCAGACTGGCAGATCGTTATAAAGTAGAAGTGGAACTGTCACAGCCCAAGGTTGCATTCCGTGAAACCATCCGTAAGAAAGCAACCGTTACCGGTACACACAAGAAACAGTCCGGCGGCCATGGTCAGTACGGTGTTGTTGTTATGGATTTCGAACCTCTGGGTGATCTTGAAAAATCCTATGAATTTGCAGAAAGAGTTGTGGGCGGTGCTGTTCCCAAGAACTTCTTCCCTGCAGTTGAAAAGGGTCTGCAGGAATCCGTTCTCAAGGGACCGATCGCAGGTTATCCTGTTGTTGGTGTAAAAGCGACTTTGACAGATGGTAAGTATCATCCTGTAGATTCTTCTGAAATGGCATTTAAGACAGCTACGATCCTTGCCTTCAAGGAAGGTATCATGAAAGCTTCTCCTGTACTGCTTGAGCCCATCGTAACACTGGCTGTTACCGTACCCAACAGTTTCGCAGGCGACGTTATGGGTGACATGAACAAGAGAAGAGGCCGTGTTCTTGGTATGGATCATCTTGCAAACGGTAAACAGGTTATTACAGCAGAAGTTCCGTTATCAGAACTGTATGGATACAACACAGACCTTCGTTCCATGACCGGAGGTATCGGTGAATATAAATACGAATTTGCCCGTTATGAACAGGCACCTGCAGATGTGCAGAAACGTGAAATCGAAGCACGTGCAAAAGATGCTGAATAAATAATAGTATCATAAACACGAAACTGCCGCCTTGCGATTGTACAATCGTAAGACGGCAGTTTTAATGTTTTGCCATATCCTTTTTCTATCTTATTCCAGTGAAAGCCCGGTGAATCTCCTTCAAGGGACCATTGCCCTCTTATTTTATATACAGGATTCCGGCAAGTTTCAGAATCTTTTCCACCATTTCATCCCAGGCTGTATCAATTGTTTTTTCCAGAGTGAAAAAATTCAGAGAAGTACCGGTTATTACGGATAATTCTCCGCTTTTGTATCGAAAGTGGAGATAGAGTCCGGATACATCAGAAGCTTTGCAGGCGAAATGATGTCGGTCAAGAAACTTTTCCACGTTGTCAGATGACAGCTGCAGAATAATCTGAAAACTGAGAGGCAGCTTTTTTCCCTTTATCATCTGATAGCAGAATGGACGGAGGGATTTCCAGTCAGAATATGTGGGATCTCTCAGTTCCTCCCGTTCTTCTTCTGTATAATAATCTTTGTGCAGTTTTCCATCCACGTGAAAAGTGTTGCTGGTGGCAATGGTAATCTCTTTCACCAGGAAATAATCAAATGTATCTTTTGCAAAGAGACAGCTGGTGGCTGTTTTCAGTTCAGGAAGCGAGAGCGCAATCATAGTAATCCCCCATTGAATTCTTTTGTAACATATATTATACTCTTACAGGTGGAAATTGAAAAGAGTGATTATTCTTTTCTGCAGTTTTCCATCACAAGAAGAAATGTGAGGAGAAATTATGAGTCTTTGTTACAACGAAACGGAAAAGCTTCTGCACTGCCTGAAAAAAGGGGTTTCATCTTATCATGTGGTTGCACATGCGGCAAAACAGCTGGAGGAAGCGGGGTTTATCTGTCTTAAAACAGGGGAAAAGTGGGAACTGGAGACCGGCAGAAATTATTATACCGATGTTTACGGAACAACACTGTTTGCATTCCACATTCCTGAAAATTACCATGCATCCATGCCTCTTTATGCGGCATCTGCTCATACAGACTGGCCGGGCCCCAGGATCAAATCCAATCCGGAACTGACAGAAGGTCAGTATCAGAAACTGAATATTGAAATATATGGTGGTCCTATTTTTTATTCATGGATGGACAGACCACTGTCCATTGCAGGTGCAGTCTGCCTTCGTGAAAAACAATCTGTCTATCCCGAGATCAGACTTGTGGATTTTAAGAGACCCATGGCGGTAATTCCCAGTCTGGCAATTCATTATAACAGAGAAGTGAATTCTCATCTGGAACTGAATCCTCAGAATGATCTGACTCCGCTGTTGGATGTTCTTCCTCCCGAATGGAAACATGACGGATATTTCCAGAGACTGCTGGCAGAAGAACTGGGTGTGGAACCGAAGGATATTCTGTCCTGGTCCATGGGATTTTATAATATGGATGAGCCTGTATTATATGGTGAGCATACGGAACTGCTTTCTGCTCCGAGATTGGATAATCTGACTTCTGTGCAGGGATGTGTCTCCGGTATGATAGAGGCTTCCGATTCCGATGTCTTTTCTGCCATTATGCTTTTTGATAATGAAGAAATCGGCAGCAGTACCAAGCAGGGGGCCGATTCTGTTCTGACAGCCCATTTGCTGGAAAAAGTGATCGAGTCTTTAGGCGGCACTCATGCAGATTATGTGGACAGCATGATGTCCGGAATTATGCTGTCATGTGATGTTTCCCATGCAATTCATCCGAACAGACCGGCAATCAATGATCCGACCAACAAAAATTATCTCGGAGACGGAATTGCATTGAAAATGAACTGCAGACAGAGTTATGCCACAGATATTCAGGCCATTGCATTTGCAGAGGATATCTGTCAGAGAAAAAAAATTCCCCATAAGAGATTTCATAACCGTGCCGATGTGAAAGGCGGAAGTACCCTTGGATGTATTCTGAGTGCTCAGACGTGCATGAGAACGGTGGATCTTGGTGTTTCCATTCTCTCCATGCATTCGGCAAGAGAACTGATGGCATCCAGGGATCAGGATGCATTGTGCACCTTTATTGCAGCAGTTTTAAAAGGTGAGTAAACAGGCTGCAGTTTCTGCGAAATATGTCTTTTCAGTTTTTTTATTATATGTTATATTATGTAGTAATGGAAACTACATGATAAGGAGATGAAATCCGTGAGTTTTAAAATTGTTGGTGACAGCTGTCTTGATTGGAACAGAGAGCTGCTCGATACAGGAAAAGTATCATTTGTGCCGCTGACACTGGAAGTGGGCGAGATTTCAGTTATTGATGATATGACATTCGATCAGGCTGCATTTCTGAAGCTGGTTCGTGAGAGTTCAGATGTGGCACATTCTGCATGTCCTTCTCCTTCTGCTTATAAAGAGGCATATGAGGGAGAGGAAGAAAGGGTCTACTGCATCACTTTATCACAGCATCTGAGCGGATCCTACAACAGTGCATGTGTGGGAAAAGACATGTATTATGAAGAATTTGAAGGAAGCGGTAAAAAGATTGCAGTATTCAGTTCTGACTCTGCCTGCTGCGGGGAATCGATTGTGGCAAAAAAGATTCTGGAACTGGAAGCGCAGGGATTGTCTTTTGAGGAAATCTGTGAAAAGGTATCGGATTATATTTATCATATGACCACCATGTTTGTGATAGAAGATCTGGAACCGCTGAAAAAAAACGGACGTCTGACCGGTCTGGCAGCGGTTCTGGCCACCGCGTTGAACATCAAGCCCATTATGGGGGCGGATCACGGCGTGATCATAAAACTGGATCAGGCAAGGGGCATCAATAAAGCTTTGAAGAAAATGATTGAAAAAGCTGCGGAAGTGGCGGAAGATCCGGAAAACAGAGTTCTTGGAATCAGTCATTGCAATTGCAGAGAACGTGCGGAATTTGTCAGGGAAGAGATTCTGAAGAGAATACCCTTTAAAGAAGTTTATCTGGCAGATACAGCAGGTGTCGGCACACTTTATGCAGGCGACGGCGGAATTGTAATCAGCTTCTAAAAGTACCAAATCCATCGGAATGCACAGATTATTTTTTGTGCTTTTCGGTGGATTTTTTTGGTCTTTCAATTCTTTCTTGCAATCTGAAGCCGCAGGATATAAGATATTTTCAGGAGGTGCTGTTATGGGATATTTTGAAGATGCACTGCATACATTTGTGCAGGACTTTCATTACGGCGGAGCGATCAGGCATATGCTTGACAGGGGATATACAGTTGATCAGATTGTCCGTTCCGGTGAAATCGGTCTGTCCAGAGAGAAAATCGAAAAAATTGCTGAACAGTACCTTGCCGAGCTGGAAAAGCGAAAAAAAGATACGAAATGATGAAAGGAAAGTTTTATGTTACTGTTCACTTCAAATACCGGTTCCATTACAGAACAGGTTGATGCATTAAAAGATGTTGCGGATGCTGCTGAAAATGTGGGAGATACTCTGATCCATTTTGATATTCAGGATTATATTCCCACAGTTCTTAACCTTGGTCTCAAGATTCTGGTGATTCTCCTGATCTGGTTTATCGGAAAAAAACTGACCGCTTTTGTGATCCGTTTTTTTGAAAAATCAGCAGAACGTCATGGTCTTGATCTCAGTGTGTCAAGCTTTGTTTCCATTCTGATTAAATGGGCCATGTATTTTCTGATTGCCTGTACGATTCTGAATTATCTGAATATTGGTACCACTTCACTGGTAGCGGTTCTTGGGTCTGCAGGTCTTGCCATCGGTCTGGCACTCCAGGGCTCCCTTACCAATTTTGCAGGCAGCGTGATTCTCCTGGTTATGAAACCTTTCGGAATCGGAGATTACATTGTATCTCCCCAGGGGGAAGGCACTGTTAAGCTGATTGGTCTGATTTATACGACATTAACAACAGTTGATAATAAAGAGATTCATATTCCCAATGGTTCTCTGGCAAACAGCAATATTACCAATGTTTCTGCAAATTCCACCAGAGTTGTTATGGTGAAGGTGGGTATTTCCTATGATTCTGATCTGAAAAAAGCGAAGAATCTGTTGAGTAAGCTGCTCGAAACCTGTGAATACAGGATTGCTGATACAGATATCAAAGTATTTGTTTCCGATCTGGGAGCAAGCAGTGTTGATCTGGAGGGACGATGTACAGTGGCTGCGGAAGATTACTGGACTGCAACATGGTTCCTCAGAGAAGAAATCAAACTGATTTATGACCGGGAAGGAATTGAGATTCCGTTTGCACAGGTTGATGTTCGCATGAAATAGCAGTCAGAAAGGAGTAGCTATGAGAAGTTATCGCGTTTATGAAAACATGAATCCGCAAAAGGATATTTCGGGCGAGGATTTTGATCTGGTATCCCAGGTCAACGAATGTATGATGCTCAGCAGAATTTTCGATGTGGTGAAAACCGATATTGCCAGACAGGGCGTAGGACACTGCAGGAGAATTGTTTTTGAGCATAACGAAGAGAGAGACCTTCGAATGAAGAACTATTATGACATGATGATCATTATGAAGAATCTTTTGTCCGGTTCCATTCGGAGTGAGTCCAGAGAAATTCGTGTTAAAACAGAAATTTCAGACGGTGATCTGATTGTTACGGTGGCAGATGATGGAACCGGTATTTCGAGAAAAGAAAAACCGTATATTTTTTCACCGGAATTTTCCACAAAAGACGAGACCGGAGAAGATAGAAAGCGCGGACGAGGACTTCTTCTTTACAATGTAAGAAAGGCTGTGATTAACAGCAGAGGAAAACTGCAGATTCATTCTGAGGAAAATCAGGGAACAACCGTCATTGTGAGATTCCCTTTGACACAGGTTCTGGCTGATGATAAGGCGAAGCTGATTGTAATGAACAAATAAACAGCTGTTTTGTTATTTTTTTTACTTTCAAAAGTGTTTTAATACTTAAATATTCTTCCTATTATAGGTAATAAACGTTATTATAAGCGTCGGCTATGAATGGAAGTTATTTCTCAGAAATAACAATATGTTTATGAAAGAGAGAGGTAAGATGATATCAAGAGTTGTTAATGTTAAGAATAATTTAACGGATTACCCTGCTGCAAGTGCACAGTTTGTTCAGAAGGCCTGTGAATTTGAAAGTCGGATCATGATCGAAACCGGCAATTGCAAATTCAACGGAAAAAGTCTCATGGGAATGCTTTCACTGAATTTCCATGAGGGAATGGAAATTCATATTATTTCTGATGGTCGGGATGAGGAACTGGCTGCAGAAACTCTTGGAAACCTCATTGATCGTATTCCTGCGTAGTACCAGGAATTTTTGAACATAAACTATTGAAAAAAGGTAGAACATTTAGTATACTATAACATATACGGATTGTCCGGTACGCACCGGACAGCAGAATGGTGTGCCTGATGGAATCAGAAGACTGCCGAAACAGTAGTATTACTGTTTTGGGCAGTCTTTTTTTGTTTCATAACAAACTACTGATTCTGTTAACAGTATTAGTTGAATGATTTTTCCACAGGGATACGGATTCTTTATCAGGCTTTTCAGGAGGGAACAGTTATGTATGTAATGATTGATAATTATGATTCGTTTGTCTATAATCTTGCAATTTATTTTGAAGAAATAGGACGGGAAATCGAAGTGATTCGAAATGATGTAATCCAGCCGGCTTATCTGGAACAGTTATTAGAAAATGGAGAACTGGATGGGATTATCATTTCTCCCGGTCCCAAAGGTCCCTGGGATTGCGGCAATTCTGCAGAAATAGTGGAAAAATTTGCAGGCCGTGTTCCGATCCTTGGGGTGTGTCTTGGTCACCAGATTATCGGCTATGTATTTGGTTCCGATGTACAGAAGGGATATCGTCCCATGCATGGAAAGGTTTCTGCCGTTACCAACAATCAGACCAATCTGTTTCGGAACCTGCCGAAACGGTTCCATGTAACCCGATATCATTCGCTGGTTGTGAAGAATGAAAATATTTCAGATCAGCTTCAGGTTGATGCGGTAACGGATGATGGTGTGATTATGGCTGTCAGTCACAAAACAATGCCTGTTTATGGTGTACAGTTCCATCCGGAAGCAGTACTGACGGAATACGGTCATGAAATACTGGAAAATTTCTGCCGCATCTGCGAATCATATCAATCAGAATTAACAGCATAAAAACAGGGGCAAAAGAAATTCATCTGTATCAGGGGGACAGATGAATTTGTCCTGAATATGAATAACAGGAGAACAGGGATGATAATTAAACAATATGACACGGAACACAGTTTATATGAGATTTTCAGCAATCTGAAAACAGAGGAGGATGCGGTATTTCTGGATTCTTCTTTGAAAAATAAATATGGAAAGTATTCGATAGCCGGCTTTCTTCCTTATATGAAAGCGGAAGAGACCGATGACATTTTTTTCCTGAATGGGGAAAAACAGGACGGAGACTGTATGAAATGGCTGAAAGGATTTCTGAAAGAGAACAAGGCAGCCAACAGCAACCCCACCGGACTGCCGTTTGTTTCAGGTGCAATCGGCTATCTGACCTATGATTATGGAAAACGCTTTATGGGTCAGAAGCATATTCATCCAAAATACATCAGGATGCCGGACTGCTGTTTCATTTTTTACCGGCTGTATCTGATTGAAGATCAGGAAACCGGGGAAATTACAATTTCAGCGCAGGATCCGGATGCTGTGGACTGGCTGATAAAGAAAGAACAGGAAACAGAAAACTGGTCAGCAGCTTTCCGTGTAAAAACAGACGGTATTCCGGCGAATGTATCCTGTTGTGATTCAGGAAAGATTTCGGATGGACAGAGCAATGTGCCGTGTAATGTGGTAACATCAGACTTTGAAAAGGAAGATTACAAAGAAGCAATTGCCAGAATGGTGAATTACATTGTGGAAGGCGACATTTATATCACCAACATGACCCGCCAGATTCAGATTCAGTCCGATGCAGATCCTTATGAACTGTTTACTCTTCTAAGAGAAGAAAATCCTTCTCCCTTTGGCGGTTATTTCCATTATAATGATGTGGAAATTATCAGTGCGTCACCGGAACGATTTTTCGAAATACGAAATGGTGTGATTCGGACAAGACCGATTAAAGGAACCAGAAAGAGGGGAGCAACACCGGAAGAGGATGAAAGCCTGCGTCTGGAACTGCAGAATTCAGAAAAAGATAAAAGCGAACTGCTTATGATCGTCGATCTGGAACGAAATGATCTGAGCCGTGTGTGTCAGAGCAATAGTGTGAAGGTGGAGGAATTATTCGTTACAGAAGCATATGCAACGGTATTTCATCTGGTCTCCACCATATCGGGGAAACTGCATCCGGATAAGGATGTTGTAGACGTACTGGAAGCCATGTTCCCAGGCGGTTCCATCACCGGAGCACCCAAATATCGATCGATGGAAATCATTGATGAACTGGAACACAGCAGGCGGATGCTGTATACCGGTTCCATGGGATATATTGGTTTTGATGGGGAAAGCGATTTTAATATTGTAATCCGGACTCTGGTATATCAGGATGGAATATATCATATAGGTGCAGGTGGTGGAATCACCTGTGAATCGGAAACGGAATTTGAATATGAAGAAACCTGCCAGAAAGCGGCTGCCCTGATCCGTGCGGCAGAAGAGGCTGCATCCGGAAGACGAAAGGCGATGGGATTATGATACATACTGTAACAGCGGATGATGGATTTTATTTCGGACTCGGTTTGTTTGAAACAATACATGTAAAAAAGAAACAGATGCTGCTGGAACAGTATCATAAGGAACGTCTTCTTTCTTCCATGAAAGAACTGCAAATCTGTACGGAGGAACAGGCAGAGACGGTGTGGAACTGCATCCGGGAGGATGCGGCAGGAACCATGGAAACATACGCAGAAGAACATCCGGATGAAGAGGATTTTGTTTTGAAAATATGCGTAACTTCTGCAAACATACTGACCGATGCAAGACCATATACTTATAAAAAGGCTGACTTTATCAAAGGCTTTGATCTGCGAATCAGTCCCATCATACGAAATGAAAGCTCACCCCTTGTTTCTATGAAAACCATGAATTACGGCGATAATATTCTGGAAAAAAGAAGAGCACATACGGAGGGATTTGATGAACCGCTTTTTCTGAACAGCAGGGGATATGTTGCGGAAGGTGCTACAACCAATCTGTTTGCTGTTCTGGATGGAAAACTGATAACCCCTTCTTTGGAAAGCGGTATTCTGCCGGGAACCATGAGGCGTTTTGTAATGGAACATTTTGCTGTGCAGGAATGCAGCATAACAACAGAAATGCTGTACAGAAGTACAGAATTATTTGTAACAAATGCATTACTTGGAATTATGCCGGTGACAAATTTTCAGGGAAAAGCATATGCGGTGGGAAAAGTTACCAAAGAAATAACAATTTTTTACGAAAAAATGCAGGTATCAAGCACCAAAAATAGAACATAATCCATAAATTAATAGTAAATATGCTTTAATTGTTTACAAAAAAACAATATGGGTGTATAATTTGAACAAATCCGAAGATTGGGTATCTTTGGAAAAGCCTTATATGACGGGATAAAATGTTTCCATATCCTGTCGGCGATCCGTTTCCTTTTGTTCTCATCCGGTGATATTCGCAGCTAAGCCGGATGTGATTGATCGGAAACCGGACTGATCTATCAGGCAAAGAAAGGAGAAGGTATTATGAATTCACCTAAAGAAATCGCTAACAATTATCTTGGAATCGGTAAAGGCAAAGTGAATACTCCCATTCCGAAAATGTTCCTGCTTGCTGTACTGGCCGGTATGTTTATTGCATGTGCAGGTGTAGGTGCTACAGCAGCCGGTGTGAAATCAGGCAATGCAGCTCTCGGCGCATTCGTATTCCCCGGTGGTCTGGCTATGGTTCTGATTGCAGGTTCTGAACTGTTTACCGGCAACAACCTGATTATCATTCCCGCATTACATGGCGATGTAAGCTTTGGCGGCATGTTAAAGAACTGGGTTGTTGTTTACCTTGGCAACTTCGTAGGTTCCATTCTGGTTGCAGCAATCGCTGTATACGGCGGAGCTATTTCCGGTGCTATTGCAACAAGTGCAGTTTCTACAGCAGTAGCTAAGTGCAGCATGCCTTTTGCAAATGCAATGATCAAAGGTATCGGATGTAACTTCCTGGTATGTATCGCAGTTTGGATGTCCTTCGGTGCAAAAGATGTAGCAGGCAAGATTATCGCTCAGTACTTACCGATCATGATCTTCGTTAT
Organism: Lachnospiraceae bacterium; assembly: GCA_051879215.1. Classification (GTDB taxonomy): domain Bacteria; phylum Bacillota; class Clostridia; order Lachnospirales; family Lachnospiraceae; genus TWA4. The sequence continues at coordinate 2,899 of JBJELP010000078.1, read as the reverse complement.
CGCTGGTTTCGAACATAGTGTTGCTAATATGTACTATATCGCAGCTGGTCTGTTTGCACAGGGCAACGCAACCGTTGCTGCTGCAGTTGCAGAAGCTGGTGTTGATACAGCAAACCTGACATGGGGCAATTTCTTTGTAGCAAACTTATTACCTGTTACACTTGGTAACATCATCGGTGGTGCAGTTCTGGTAGGCTGCATGTACTGGTTCATCTACGTGAAAGATAACTAAATCGAATTTATACATAGTCTGCGAAAGTTTAATATACTGATGTTTCTGCAGATTGGAAAACAGAGAGGAATATCAGTTTCATAACGGATTAAAAAAGACTGGGAAGTGCATTTATTTGTGCTTCTCAGTTTTTTGCTTTAGTTGTCGTCAATCACCGTAGCCACCGCCGCGCCGCACCGAGGAAGCACACAGTGTTTTCGAGGTTGGCTCTGGACAGTAACGAAAAATTTTCCTGTATGAACAGTAACAGCAGTCTGCCAATTAGTTTAAACAAATTTAGGTTATATTGCACTAATTATTAATTAATTGTAAAAAATATATTGTTAGTATTGACTATTTCCGGTGTTGTCATATATTCTATTAAGACAATTATCTGCTGTCATTAATAGATGATGCAGACAATATGAGACCTGTTTTAAGGAGGATTATATGACGGCTGTAGAAAAAGAAACAAAAAATCAGCTGGATGAGCAGAAACTTGCCATGAAAGTATCCAGCGTCAGTATTGCGGTCAATCTGTTGCTGTCAGCGTTTAAACTGCTGGCCGGTTTGATTGCACATTCCGGAGCAATGATTTCAGATGGTATACATTCTGCATCTGATGTGCTCAGTACATTTATTGTAATTATCGGAGTACGGATTTCCAACAGAAATTCGGATACGGATCATCAGTACGGTCATGAAAGGATGGAGTGTGTTGCTTCCATTGTGCTTGCAGTCATACTTGCATTGACCGGCCTGGGAATCGGCCGTGAAGGCATCATCAACATCATGGATCGCAATTATGAATCCCTGGTTGTTCCCGGTCTGTTTGCCCTGGTTATGGCTTTGATCTCCATTGTTGTAAAAGAGTGGATGTTCTGGTATACCCGTTCTGCTGCACGAAAGATTAATTCCGGTGCGTTGATGGCTGATGCGTGGCATCATCGCTCTGATGCCCTTTCTTCCATCGGTGCATTTGCCGGTATTCTGGGTGCGCGTATGGGGTATCCGATTCTGGATTCGGTGGCAAGTCTTGTGATTTGCGGTTTTATTATTAAAGCAGCATATGAGATTTTCCAGGATGCTGTTGATAAGATGGTAGATAAATCCTGTGACGATGAGACCATTGAAAAGATGGAGAAAACCATTGCATCTATTCCCGGCGTGGATCATATTGATCTGATTCGTACAAGACTGTTTGGTTCCAGAATTTATACAGATATTGAAATTACCTGTGATGGCTGTATGCCTCTGGCGGAAGCACATAATATTGCAGAATGTGTTCATCAGAGCATTGAAAAGGAGTTTCCGCTGGTCAAACACTGTATGGTTCATGTGAATCCATCCAGTGAAAAATGCCACAATATCTGAGAGTGAAAAAATTTGAAATCTGAAAAAAGCGTTCTCGCTGAGACTTGGTCAGCTGAGAACGCTTTTTGATTGAAGCAGATCGTTATGCAGATCAGTAATGAATACACTTTTTTAAATCAGAAATTGCAGGATTTGCGGCATCCTTTTTCCAAACCATCAGAGTTCCTCCTTTTTCCTCTGACAGCTGATAGCGATAAAAGCCTTCAGCAGCAAGTCCGGGAAACCATGCACTGGAAATAAAGAAATGACCATTTCCTCTGATCAGTGAAATAAAAGCGGATTCCAGATTGGCTGCAATGGTGACATCAAGATAAGGAATATCATGTTTTTCACAGAGATTCCGGATGAAACTGTCATAATCGGGTGCAATTTCTTCGGGCAGTGAAATCAGCGTATCATTATGGAGCAGTTCTTTCGAAAAATGTTCCTGAGAAGATGCCGTATGTGATTTTCCGATGCATAAGCTGATTGGTGATGCATTAAAAAGGCGGCTGCTGTAGTTGTTGCTGTTATAGTATTCATATTCATAAGACGGAGCAAATATTACATCATACTTGCTGCCTGCAATGCCTCTTCGTAATTCAAGGGGGTCTGCTTCTTCCATACTGATATCCACATCTGTGTAATTCTGCGCAAATTCCTGAATAATGGACAGGATATCCGATGATCCATAAAAACTTCTGGGGAATCCGATGCGGATATTTTTGTTGCGATTCAGTGCAGAGCAGGCTTTTTCATAACCGGACTGCGTAACATTCAAAGCCGTTTTCCATTCCTGATAAAGGATTCTCCCGGAATTTGTCAGCATTGCTCCCCGGGGGTTTCTTACAAAAAGATTCAGACCGGTTACTTCTTCCAGTTTTGAAATGATTTTACTGATCGTCGGCTGCGATATATGGAGTTCTGCAGATGCTTTTGTGAAATTGCCGTATTCGGCCACAACCAGAAAGGTATACATCTGGTTTAATGTTATGTCGGAATTCCCATTATGATAGATTAAATCCATGTTGTCCTCCAGTTTTTCTGCTTTTTTATAATCACGAAAACCTGAAAATATGAAAACAGGAATCCGTGTCACAGTGCCAGATGGAACTGACATAAAGTTGTCTAATGTATAAATTTTATCGAAAATTGTAAGAAAATACAAGAGACAAATGGGATGGAAAACAGAAAAATCTATAATATATTCCAATTTGTAATATGCTTTTCGAAGATGGTATCGCTAAAAATCTTGAAGAGAAGTATTTATGATGATAAGATGAATCTGCATGCAGAAATGATGATAATCATCTTATCGTAAAAAATATACAATAC
>JBJELP010000077.1:0-3274 GCA_051879215.1 Lachnospiraceae bacterium | reverse complement strand
CTTTCATGCTCCCGCCTGCTCTTTCCATACGCACACGCAGTGAGGACAGCCCGCCGCCCTCCGTGATTTCTCCTTCCGGTGCCCTGCCGTCATTGGTAATCACTGCGGATGCCGTACGCTCATCACTGCTAAATTCCACATACAGCTTACCGGCCTGTGCATGTCGGACTGCATTGGACATGCATTCCCGGACAGCCGTGTATAAAAGCCCTGCCGCCACGGAATCTTCCGGCAGTTTTCCGTTCATCACAATTTTGATATTAAGCCCCGCCGCTGCAGTCTCAAGCCTTGCAAGGACATCCTCTTCTTCCCTGTCCACATTGTCCTGTTTCAACAGGCGGACCGCCATTTTCCACGTGGTCAGGTCCAGTTCTTCCATGGGACGGTTCTGCATAAGGAACTGTCTTGTGGCAATTACGCTCCTTCCGATATCATCATGAATCCGCATTTTCATGTTGAGAATCTCTTCCTCGCGAATCAGGATAATGATATTGGCGGAGAGACGGCGCATACGTTCTGCATATTCGTTAAGCCTCCTGTTATCCTCCTTAAGTTCCTGTTTCCGGCGATACAATTCGGTAACATCTGCCGCCAGAATCTGTGTGTAGATGCCGCCTGCACGGGTGGTTACCTTCTCCACAAAAAACTGCCATGCACTGCCGTCATTCAGAAGAAAAATATTCCCGTCCCGCTGCGCAGTCGCCGGCTGTGCGTCCGCCCGTGGCAGCTCCTCCAGCTGTGCATCCGTCTGTGGCTGATTCTCCGGCTGTGCGTCCGCCCGTGGCGGATTCTCCAAGAGATTCAGGATATCGGAAAGACTCTGCAAATCCCTTCCCGTCAGGGCAAAGATCAGGCGATGCATCTGGTAATTGCACAGCGTCAGCATCCCGTTTATGTCAAAAAAGCAGATACCGCTGGGAAGATTATCAAAAGCCTCTTTGACGGCATTTCGTTTCAGTCGCCGCATACTCACTCACCTCCCCTTTCCGGGTACAGGGTCAATTTGCATTCCCCATCCTCATCCTTACATACTGTAACCGATTCAGAAGCCAGATTTGAAAAATCAGTGGCTGAATCTGTATTTATAATCAAAAAAATACCTTCTTTATTTTTCCCTGCACACACAGTCAGTACCGACATACAATGCAGGGAACTTTCTGTGATTTTCTCGAAGAAATCATACATCGCCATAATATGAATTGCAGAAACAGGTTCTGTAAGATCCGACCGGTACCCGCAGGAAATTCCATACAATTCCAGATTATCCATGGACTCTTTGAAGGCCAGATCCAACTCCTTTGCTTCCAGCATCGTCGCTTTGTCACTCAAAAAAACGAGGTTACTGCGCCGCTTCAGATAAGCTCCGATAATTAACATTTTTTTCAGAAGACAGATACGAAGTTCATCTGTCCCGGCCTCTTTTGTCTGTACAATCAGTTCATCCAGCAGATTGATCTGGGGTGCCGTGACCTGTTGGATATTATTGTAAATCCGGTTTTGTTCTGCAATGTGTGCTTCCCGGGCCTTGAGGGCATTCTCCTCTTCCAGAATGCCATTGCTGTCCTCCAGATTTTCTCTTGCTTCCTCCAACTCATCCAGTACCTGTAAAAGCGGAGACATATCCTCTGTCCAGACTACATGCCCACCCCGGATGGGAGCTCCGCAAAGCCGGAAACCGTCTTCCAACATAACCGGGCCTTCCTTCGTCCGGCAGAGTATGTCCTTCTCAACCTGCTTTGCCGACTTTGAGGACAATAGTACATTATACTTTTCATCCGTAATCTGCGAACCTGCAGTAAATGCGTCAAACAGCTCCAGATAGTGGGTATTCGCCTGTATAAAACCATACCGGATAAATATTTCCATCGTTATGGTATATACGAGACAAATAACCGCCGTCATATCTCCGAAGGCCACCCTGACCCACTTAATCTCCAGAAAATACGATACCAGGTAACAAATCAGCACCAGCATGGGAATACATGGAAGCAGAAACAGTCGACGTTTTCCCGATATCCTTCGCTTCCGGTAAAGCTGTACCATTGTCATCAGTATTAAGAAAAATATCCAGCCAACCACCAGATAATAGCCAAAACTATATCCGTAATCATAATCCGACCAGACCAATGCATTCTCCGGAAAGGTAAATACCAACTGATGCAGGTCATTTCCCAGAACCAATAGAATCAGCAAAACCGTGGGTATGGCAAATTTCATAATCGTTATTTTGTGAAGTCTTTCCTTTTCCGGTCTGCCAATCAGCATGGCCACCAACACAGAGAGTAACGGGATAGACAACATCGGCACATAATACAGATACCACAGGTATCTTGTCAGATTGGGAAACTGCTCCGCCGGAATAACATGAAACTTGATATTCCGTATAAAAAACCAGAATACCATGAGGGCTGCGGACGACGTCATATACCATCGCACCTGTACATGAATGATGCGGTTTCGGACAGAGAATCCCCATGCGGTATACAGACACATATAAATCAGGGAACGCAAATGACCCGCCTCTGTTCCATACTTGTCCGGCACAAGCGGCAATCGACAACAATAGGCAACAAGTATCATCAAGACAATTCCTGTCTGCAAAGCGACCTTCTTTTTGCTTCGTTTTTCCACACTTTCCCTCCTCTCATTTCGTCAGGTGCTTTTCCTCCCCGGAGGCTTTCCTTCTTGGATGCTTTCCTTTGCATAATTCTTACACCTATGATAACCTTGAAATTCATTCTTTTCAACAACTGTTTCATCCTGCGGTTGAAAGGAATGATGGTCAAAACCCCAAGAACCTGTTGACAAAGCTCCTCTATAACAATCCGAGTATCAATAGAAAGAAATTGTGATTTTGGAATCCATTACTGGCTGAAAATCATAGATTTTCCTATCAAAAACAGGGGGCGGGTATCTATACTGAAAAAATCTCATTTCTGTATCCCTTTTTTCAAAGAAATGGGATACTTTTTTGATAATTTTTCTGTATTGATACCAAATAGCATTTTTACATCAATAAATGTGCCTTTATTTGCCATAAAGAGATTCCAAATGAGCAAAAATTTTGTATAGACCGCCGATTCGCGTGCTCGTGGCTATAAAGTCGTCTGTTTCCATTGCTACCTTACTAATATCCTGTAACAGTCCTCTCTTTCCTGCCCTTCTATCTTCAGGGCATCCATGGCCTGCTCTGCGGTCAGACGCAGACTGTCCATTAGGTTTTGAATATCCTTAATCAGTCGATGCTTATCTCCTTCTTCTTTTCCTTCCTCTC
>JBJELP010000076.1:0-14991 GCA_051879215.1 Lachnospiraceae bacterium | reverse complement strand
CAGACAGCAGGCAGAGATCGTCTGGGAGATCTGGCTCCCAAATTTGCAGAATTAAATGATGATGTTTTATTCGGAGAGGTTTGGTCAAGAGAAGAACAGCTTTCCGCAAGGGATCGGAGCATGATCACGATTGCGGCACTGTTTTCAGCAGGATTATATCCGCAGCTCAAATCCCATCTGGTACTGGGTAAGGAACATGGAATCACAAAAGAAGAAGCAGTGGAAATCGTGACACAGCTGGCATTTTACTGTGGTTGGCCGAAGGCATGGAGTGCTTTTCCGATGATTCAGGAAGTATACGGGGAGGAGGAATAAACAATGGGTATATTATTTATCAATGGCAGCCCGAATAAGGACGGGAATACAGCAAAACTGGCAGCAAAGCTGTTGAAGGGCAGGGATTATCATATCCTGCATCTGGTGGATTATAAACTGTATGGTTATGGGCAGAATTTTGCGGACGACCAGTTTGAAGAGATTGTGGAAGAAATGAAAGCGGCAGATACGATTGTGATCGGTTCTCCGGTTTACTGGCATAACATGTGCGGGCTGGTCCGGAATCTGATTGACCGGTTTTACGGTCCTGTACAGCCCGGTGCATTGAAAGGAAGGAAATTTGTATTCCTGTTCCAGGGAGCTGCGCCGGAAAAATGGATGCTGGAAAAGGCTGAGTACACCATGAGCCGGTTTGCCGGGATGTACGGCATGGAATATGCAGGAATGGCAGCAAACAGCAGTGAGGCCAAAGCACTCTCAGAAAAAATCTGAAGAACAGGGGTAAAAAAATGGAGACACGTATTTTAGGAAATAACTTTAAAGTCTCTGCTGTGGGACTTGGCTGTATGGGATTCAGCCATGCCTATGGGGCACCCACTGAGTGGAAGGAAGCAGTAGGGATGATTCAGGCTGCTTATGATCTGGGATATACCTTCTTTGATACGGCAGAGGTTTATGGTACGGAAGAGGATCCGCATCAGAATGAAGCCCTGACAGGTGAGGCACTGAAACTTTTCCGAAACCATGTTCAGATTGCCAGCAAGTTCGGGATTCGTTTTGATATGAGCAGTTCCCAGGTAAACCATCCGCTGATCCCGGATTCCCGTCCGGAGGTGATCCGTACATCGGTGGAAGGTTCCCTGAAACGTCTGCAGACAGATCATATCGATCTGTATTTCCAGCACCGGATTGACCCGGCAGTAGAACCGGAAACAGTCGCTGAGGTAATGAAAGAACTGATAAAAGAGGGAAAAATCCTGCACTGGGGTATTTCAGAGGCAAATGAAGAGTACCTCCGCCGTGCACATGCTGTCAGTCCTGTGACAGCTGTGGAAAACCGCTATTCCATGATGGCACGGCAGTATGAAGTCCTGTTTCCCGTGCTGGAAGAGCTGGGCGTTGGTCTGGTGGCTTTTTCTCCCATGGCAAACGGCTTTTTAACCGGGAAGTACGGAAAAGGCGAACAGTTCGACCGGAAATATGATTACCGCAGCAACATGCCGCAGTTTACAGACGAGGCAGTGGAAAAGAATCAGGAGCTTCTGTCCCTGCTGCATCGTATAGCAAAGGAGAAGAATGCAACACCGGCACAGATATCCATGGCATGGATGCTCTGCAAAAAGCCCTGGATCGTTCCCATCCCCGGCACGCGAAAACTGGAAAGACTGAAAGAAAACGCGGGTTCCGCCGAAGTAATGCTGACCGCTGAAGAGGTCAGTTCCATTGACAGTGCACTGGATCAGATGGAGATGTCCGAAGTGTTTGGCGGCTCAAAGCTTGTCGATAAAAACTAATTGGCGGCGGTTACTACAAACCTGGTGAGGTTTCTGGAAGTGGAATATGCAAATTATGGCACATGAGACTGCAAGGTCCCTTGAATAGCAACGAGAATGGAGGAAATGACAAAATGAGTAATCAGATTCTGGTAAAATTAAATAATGGTGTGGAAATGCCCATGGCTGGTATTGGTACTTTTCTTCTGAGCCCGGATGAAGCAGAAGCTTCTGTTGCCTGCGCCCTGCAGGCGGGTTATCGGCTGATCGACACAGCCAATGCTTATGTAAATGAAAAGGCAGTAGGCCGGGCAATCAGAAAATCCGGCATTGACCGGAAGGAAATCTTTTTGGAAACCAAGCTGTGGCCGTCCTTTTATGAGCAGGCAGATGCAGTGGATAAAACGCTGGAACGGCTGGATACGGATTATATTGATTTACTGCTGATCCATCAGCCTGCAGGAAACTACATTGCGGGTTATCGGCTGATGGAAAAGGCATACAAAGAAGGCAAAGTCAGAGCAATCGGCCTGTCCAATTTCACTGGTGCTCAGATTCAGGAAATTCTGGATATCTGTGAAGTGAAACCGGCTGTTCTGCAGACAGAAATCCATCCCTATTTCCAGGAACAGGAATTAAAACAGTTTCTGGCGAAAGAAGATATGGTCATCCAGGCGTGGTATCCGCTGGGACATGGCGATAAAGCTCTGATGGAAGAACCTGTATTTTCAAAACTGGCTGAGAAATACGGAAAGAGCAATGCACAGATTATTCTGCGCTGGCATATACAGGCCGGTAATGTGGTCATTCCTGGATCAAAAAATCCTGACCATATCCGAGCTAACTTTGACCTGTTTGATTTTGTTCTGGATGATACAGAAATGGACGAAATCGCAGCACTGGATAAAAATGTGAGGTACTATACCAGTACACCGGACAAACTGAAAGCCTATGCAGAGATGGTGCCGCCTGTGGACGAGCAGAAATAGAAACAGGGATGACGTTGCCAGGTGGCTGGACGGACTCGGATATTAAACAAATGGAGGCATAAAAGTGAAAGTATTATTAGTTAATGGAAGCCCTCACAAAGAGAAATGTACTTATACAGCGCTTTGTGAAGTGGCCAAAACTTTAAATGAAGAAGGAATTGAAACGGAAATTTTCTGGATCGGAACCAAACCCATCGGCGGCTGCATCGCATGCAAGTCCTGTGTTAAAACCGGAAAATGTACATTTGATGATGTGGTGAACCGTTTCCGGGAAAAAGCATATGAAGCAGATGGTTTTGTTTTCGGTAGTCCTGTACATTATGCCGCACTCAGTGGAAATATGACAGCATTTATGGACCGTTTGTTCTATTCCGAGTTCTGTGGAAATGGAAATACGGCATTTTACATGAAACCTGCAGCGGCAGTTCTTTCTGCCCGCCGTGCCGGAACTACCGCAGCTTTTGATCAGTTCAACAAATATTTTACGATTCATGAAATGCCGATTGTATCTTCCAGATACTGGAATATGGTTCATGGAGCAACCGTAGATGAAGTAAAAGAGGATGCGGAAGGTCTTTATACCATGAGAGTCCTGGGCAGAAATATGGCTTATCTGCTGCGCTGTCAGGAAGCAGCCCGCAGAGCCGGGATAGAATTACCTCAGCGGGAAACACCTGTATTCACAAACTTTATCCGGTAAATGAGAAGGCAGGCGGTCAATATGAAACCGAAGATGCTGCTGAAAATTACAACGGATCTGGTCATGACTGTCTCTCTGCTGCTTCTTATGACGTTTGAAATGCTTGGAGAAGCGGCGCATGAATGGATTGGCACAGGGATGGTTGACATGACAGCCATGGACGCAACCGGACGAAGAGGCGGGTGGTAAATGCCACCCGACCCATACAATTCATTTTATTCTATACTAAAATTTAGTTCAGGAAGTCAATCAAGCGAATCATTTGGCTTGTAAATGAGTTTTCGTTATCAAACCACGCAGCTACGCGGACTTCGTATTGTCCATTTTCAAGCGGCACAACAAGGGTCTGTGTTGGGTCAAAAATAGAGGCGCAGGTGTTTCCAACAATGTCTGATGATACATACTCATCTTCTGCAAAACCAAATATATCCGACTTAGCAGCTTTCATAGCTTGATTGATTCCATCCACTGTAATATGCTCCCCGGCTACAACAGCGGTAAATGTAATCAAACACCCGACAGGGATAGGAACACGAACAGCAGAACCGACTAGTTTTCCATTCAGTTCGGGAATCACTCTGCCAACAGCGGCTGCGGCCTCGGCGGTGGTGGGGATGATGTTTTCCGCTGCGGCTCTGGAACGGCGAATATTTCCTTTTTTCTGCGCGTTGTCCTGGAGCATCTGTGTGGATGTATAACCGTGAATAACAAGCATCATGCCGCTTTGGATCGGGGCATATTCATGCAGATATTTCACCAAGGGGGCCAGTGCATTGGTAGAGCAGGATGCTGCCGAAATGATTGGCTCCGACTTGTCCAGGACAGCCTCGTTGACACCATAGACAATTGTAGGAACATCATTCCCGGCAGGCGCCGAAATTACAATTTGTTTCGCGCCTGCGTCTATATGGAATTGTGCCTTTTTTCTTGTGCGGTAAGCACCGGAGCAATCTACGACAAGGTCAATATTCAAGTCAGCCCATGGAAGTTTTTTGCCATCTAGTTCACTGATATAACGGATATGCTGACCGTCAACAATTAACTCATTCTCCTGTGACGAAATGCTATTTGTTTTATATTTTCCCTGTGTCGTATCATATTTCAAAAGATACGCAGACAATTCTGCAGGTGCAGGGTCATTGATTGCTATGATTTCATATTGTTTACGTTCAAACAGCTGCCGAAAGGTCAAGCGACCAATTCTGCCAAACCCATTGATTGCGACTCTTATTGCCATAAATCATTCTCCCTTCATCTTTGAACAAGCATTAAAATGACACTGATAATCTGTGGAAAAACTGACATGACCACAACAGCACGAACCACCTGCAAAATCACAACGTCAGTATTTTCCACGCCAAGGTCGGCTGAGATCAACGCCATGTCTGAAGCCCCGGCAGGAGTAGTAATCAACATACCTTCCTTACGGGTAAATCCGCAGGCTTTACTAATGAGCTTTCCTGTAAAAAAGCAGTTAAGCATATAACCTACAATAATTATTAAAACCGGAAACAGTAAATACTGCAATTCTAGTACATCCGAGAAGGACACGGTGCTTCCCAAATAGCAGCCGCTCAGTACCTGCGCACACTGTTTTGTCCATTTGGGAATATATGAAAAATCAAATACCAGCTTTAAGATCAAAACGGAAATGATTGGAAACACAAATGTTGCAGAGGGAAGGCCGGACTTTTTCCCCAGGAGGCCAAATATAGCAGCGATGATCAGTGTAATAACAAATGCCTGCCATGATTTCGTCTTTGACTTTTGACGCTTGTCTTTATTAGCATTAATATTTTCGCCATCGCTTACCGTGCGGTGCTGATCCCACATATAGATAAGCGCAGGGAATACTCCAATACCCAGAATTTGTCGTACCAACTGCATGACTGCCACTTTTGGACCGTCTGCACCCATATCAGCGGCAATGATTGGCGTGTCGCTGATTCCGCCGGGAACAACAGACATTAGAGAAGTAATCAGATCCAACGGACTTACGAGGTAAATCAGGAAACCTGCACACAAATTCAGAATTAACAGAAAGCCTAGCATGATAGCGGCAGGCGTGATGATCCTGGGCAAACGCTTTACATCGCTTTTTTCCATTGAGCATCCAATAAAGGCTCCTGCAACAATCTGAACTAAGATTTTTGTTTTGGACGGCATATACGCGGCACGAAAACAAATATTCAGCAGCGCGGCGCCCAGCATGGAGCCTATCAGGAGTCCGCCTGGGATTTTTAGCTTATATAGTAAATAACCAAGAGAGGATCCGACAAAAACCGTTAAAATCAAATAAACTACCATATGTACACTCCTTTCATACATATTTTAGGACAGAAAAGATTGAAATACAATTAAAAATGCGGTATGATTCAACTAAAATAACCAGTTTAGTCCAAAAACGATCAAAACAAACAGAAAGTGAGGGCGCATATGAAAAGTGATCCTGTTTTTTCATCCAGGAAGGCAGCAGAAATGCTTCACATTAGCAAAAGCACTCTATATGAATTGACAAGACGGGGTGAAATCAATTCTTATCGAATGGGGCGTAATATTCGCTATTCCCAAGAGGATATTGAAGCATATCTGCAACGCTCACATAACAAGCAGGAGGGCTTTGTCAAAAAGTCTTTCGCTGAATCCAGCCTGGTATTTGACACGGCACCAAGTAAGAGTGGAGTTGTAATTTGCGGGCAGGATATGATTCTGGATGTATTGTCTAATTACATGCGCTTGAATGGTGTTCCTGCTTTAAGAGCCTATATAGGCAGCTTTGAGAGCCTCCTTTCTCTTTATAACGACAAAGTTCAGGTCGCATCTGCACATTTGTGGGCTTGTGATACCAATGAATATAATGTTCCTTATGTTAAACGGCTTTTACCAGGTATCCCGACAGTGATTATTCATTTGACTTGTAGAATGCAGGGATTTTATGTAGCGGAAGGGAACCCGAAAAATATCCATAATTGGAGCGATTTGGCGAGGGAGGATGTTACCATGATAAACCGGGAAAAGGGTGCCGGCTCCCGTGTCCTTTTAGATGAACACCTGCATCAGATCGGTATCATGAGCCGTGATGTAGCAGGTTATGATAACGAAACATCTTCCCATTTGACGGTTGCAAGCGCTGTCAGTCGAGGCGAGGTGGATGTAGGCATTGGATTTGAAAAAATAAGCAAGCAGGTCGCTGGAATTGAATTCATCCCTTTGCAAAAGGAGAGCTATGATCTTGTTGTAAAAAAAGAATTTTGGAATTCCGATGCAATTCGTATAATGATGCAGATTATTCAATCGAAAGCGTTTCAGAATGAGTTTTTAAGTGTTGGTGGCTATGATATTGCTGGAATGGGTGAAATTGTAGCAGAAATATAATTGTGTATCTGGAATATTTGCTTTTTCCATCAGAGCAACCATTCTGGTTTTGTAAAGAATATTTTTTTTTTCATGATTTTGATTCCTCCTAAAAAATATTAATCTGAAAATAGACTGGGATCGATACGTATATATATTATTACATATAAATATAGAAATATGTCTATATAATCTACTTTGAGAAAGCCGAAACAGATTATTTCTGCATCGGCAGCTTCTCATGTGTTGATATGATTCCTAAAACAGCATAAGTATGTTGTTTCGTTTCTCTAACTCAGCTTCTTCCTCAGCTGGAGGATTTTTTCCTCAATCAGGCGGATTGTTTCGAGAAACATTTCATCCGGCTGGCCGCTCGGGTCGTCCAGCCCCCAGTTTTCCGCATATTGACTGGGGACATTGGGACAGCTTACGTTGCATCCCATGAATATGACCACATCCGGGATGGGAATGTCTGACAGCAGTTTATTGTGCTGTGTCAGTTCCATGTCGATACCATGAACCTGTTTCATCAAACGTACAGCATCCTGATTGATGTGATCTTTCAAGGCAGTACCGGCAGAGTAGCTTTCAAATACATCAGATGCCAGTTTTTTCCCCAGTGCTTCTGCGATCTGGCTGCGGCAGGAGTTGTGAACACAGATAAAAGCAACTTTCGGTTTGCCGGTACAGTTCAGCTGCGGCCTGTAGCTTTCAAAATCGTAGTCGATATCCAAAGTGCCATCATCGCCAAAGTAATGGATGGCATCCATTGGGCATTTACGCTCACAGCCATGACAGCCATGGACACAGCCGGTACCGTAAACTACTTTTGGCTTTCCACTGTCCGGGTCAGGTTTATAGACACCGTGTTTGCACATATCATTACAGACCATGCAGCCTGCACATTTATCATAATCAATGACAGGATACCATCCCTGACTCATTTGCGTACCTCCCTAAAAGCCTGACTTATGCAGCAGTTTTTCCACGTCGGCAGTTTTGAGTACTTTGCCCATGGAAACCACTTTTTCATTCACTACAATGGCAGGCATGCTCATTACACCGTATCCCATGACTTTCTCCATGTCGGTGATGTATTCCACTTCTACAGACAAACCCATAGATTTAACGGCAGCTTTTGCATTCTCATACTGCTCATGGCAGGACTTGCAGCCTGCACCCAAAACCTTGATGTTGATGATGCCACTTCCAGTATCGCCGCAGCAACCTGCAGATTCTACAGCAATGTCAGCCGTGCCGCAACAACCAGTGCTTTCCTTAACCTTGCTCTCAGAACCGCCACAGCAGCAGGCAGGAGCTTTCTTTTCTTCTTCTTTCTTTTTACCAAAACCAAATAATGCCATAATCATATCCTCCTGAATTTATTTTTTTCCATCTTTTTGGGCTTTGCCTTCATAAAAACGCTTGAGATTATCGGGAAGCTCATAAGTACCGCAGGAACAGGCCGGCTGCATGGTCAGACTTTTGAGAATGGCATCTGCCAGCATCTCCTTCGTCGGAACTTCATAAGTCTTACCCTCATACTCAAATACCCGGCAATCTACATCCACACCAGCGATCTCACCACAGCAGCCACAGCCTGACTCCTGCACAGTTCCGAAAATGTCCTGACCATTGACAAGAATGGTAGGAGAGGAGAGAAAGTGGTACTGTTCGGCAAGCTTCGGTGTTGACATTTCACGCTTCCGGTAGTCAACTGCATAACCGGCAAGCTCCAGTGCAGGACGGAGTACTTCAATCACTTCTTCCAGAACAGCATCCGTACCGATGCAGCGGTCACAGGTATTCAAGTCGAGATACAAATATTCGATTTGCAGTTTCCGTTTAGCACTTGCTTCAGCATCAGCACCACAGCCGCAACTACATCCACAGTCAGATTCTGCAATTTCTTTCCCTTTTAATGCAGGAGGTGTCCATCCGGTATCTTCCCCTACATAAGAAATTGCACCTTGCGGACATTTATTGCCGCAGCCGTGGCAATGGTCAATGCAGCCATCCGGATATGTCACCACGGGAACAGGTGATTTCTTTTTATCGTAAACACCGTGAGTACAGAAATTAACACATGTTCCGCATTCCACACAGGACAGAATATCAATTACGGGATACCATTTCTTTGCCATGTTTTATTCCTCCTTATATCAGCAAAAATTGAAAAGCATTGAAAAAATAACCGACAACAATGATGCCGATTGTACAGATGGCGATGAATACTCCCAGCAGTTTCGGCTTAACTGCCTTGCGCAGCATAATCATGGAAGGGAGGCTCAAAGTGGTAACAGCCATCATGAAGCTAAGGACAGTTCCAAGCAGTGCGCCTTTTGCCAGCAGTGCTTCTGCAATGGGAATGGTTCCAAAAATATCCGCATACATGGGAATGCCCACAAGAACAGCCAATACAACGCCAAAAGGATTGTTGCTGCCAAGAATGTTTTGAATCCAGGTCTCCGGAATCCAGTTATGGATCACTGCACCGATACCGACACCGATCAGAATATAAGGGAATACTTTTTTAAAAGTTTCCATAACCTGTTCTTTTGCATAAATCAGGCGGTCTTTTACTGTCAGATCAGGGGATTCGATGTCTATGCTGCCTTTTGCATTGCGGATAAATTCCTCCACATGGTTTTCCATGTGCAGTTTTTCAATGATCGTACCACCTGCAACAGCAATAATCAAACCAACAACAACATAGACAACCGCGACCTTTGTGCCGAAGATACTCATCAGCAGAACAAGGCTTCCCAGATCAACCATTGGAGAAGAAATCAGGAAAGAAAACGTCACGCCAAGGGGCAGACCGGCACTGGTGAAACCGATAAACAGCGGAATAGACGAACAGGAGCAAAAGGGTGTTACAGTACCCAGAAGGGCTGCGATTATGTTTGCCCAGATTCCTCTGAATCGACCTAAAATTCGTTTGCTTCGCTCAGGAGGAAAAAAACTCTGGATATATGATATCACAAAAATCAGAACACAGAGCAACACTGTGATTTTTATGACATCATAAATGAAAAACTGGATGCTGCCGCCCCAGCGGGATGATGTGTCCAGTCCCAGGGCAGACAGACCATTGTTGATGACAGTATTCAGCCACTTCATGCCAAGTATCTGGTCCTGGATAAACAGCCAGATTGAATGTATCATCTGCATAATAAATCTCCTTTCAAGTTGATGTCATAGTTCAGAGCCAATATCGAAAACACTGTGTGTTTTCGATATGTGGCGTATCCGCCAAATAGATTTGTGCGAAAAAGTGCTTATGAATGCAAGCATTCGTCGCACTTTTTCGTACAAATCTGCCTGGCTCTGAACTGTTACAAATTGATATATTTAAGAATATCGAAATAATGCAGGAAATAAAAACCATCTTTTTTCAGATGGCCTTTTATTTTGAACAATTGCAGGAATCACTGGGGGTGTCGGCTGTGTTTAGGGTAATCTGTTCTTTCAGCAGCCTGAGGGCACGCTCGGCACCTGCAGGATGAATGGAATAATGTACCCATTTTCCCTCTTTTCGTCCCTGTACGATACCGGCATCGCACAGAATTTTCATATGGTGGGAAAGGGTGGACTGGCTGATCTTCAAATCATCCAGCAGCTTGCAGGCGCATTTCTCTCCGCTACGCAGCAGCTCCAGGATCTGCAGTCGGTTTTCGTCACAAAAAGCTTTAAATACTTTAGCTGTCTCACTGTATTCAGATGCCATTTGATTCACCTCACATTCATTTTTTTCGATATATCGACAGTATATGCGATAAATCGATAATTGTCAATGCGTTTTTTAAAATTATATCTTCATTCCTGTTCAAGTAAATATTGACAAGTGGTGCAGGGGTGCATATAATAACAAATAGAAAAAAATCTATACATAAGAGGGTGAGTGGTTTGGAGCAGAAGTATAGAGAGGTCAGTAAAATCCTGAAAGCCATTTCCGACCCGAAGCGTTTGAAAATCGTCGATATGCTTTCCTGCGGAGAGTTGTGTGCATGTAAGATTCTGGAGGAATTTCACATTACTCAGCCGACTTTATCCCATGATATGAAGGTGCTGATTGAGGCGAAGGTGGTTACAGACCGCCGGGAAGGAAAGAACATTTTTTATTCTCTGAATAAAGCATATCTGAATGCATTTCATCAGACTTTGGGAGTGATTTTATCTGATAAAGCAGATTGTATCTGCCGCAAGAATAACGATAATAGTTGTAAATACGATTAAAAACACAGTAAATGAAGTAAAACCGATGCCGGAGAAGGAACCGACCGTCATCGGTTTTCATATAATATGTAAATAGAAATATTTCAATAATTAAATTAATGGAGGATTTTATAATGAAGAAAATGAAATTATTTGAGCCTGCTATGTGTTGTCCTACAGGTCTTTGTGGCGTGAGTGTGGATCCGGAGCTTCTGCGTATTTCGACGGTCCTGAACACGCTGGATCAGAATGGAATTAAAATATACCGGTATAATCTGACCAGTACACCCAGTGCATTCGTGGAACACCGGGCGGTCTGTGAGTTCCTGAATAAGTTTGGTCCCGATAAACTGCCTGTGATACTGGTAGATGATGTAATTGTTCTTGCAGGACGCTATCCGACCAATGAAGAAATAACTAACTGGCTGGATCTGAATCCGGAATTACTGGGAGTTCAGACTGCCTGCTGCTGTGGCGGAGAAACAGAAGATTGCTGTGAAACTGTGGAAGAAAAACCTTCGGAAGGTTGCTGCTGTTCAGGAAGTTCCTGCTGCTAAAATGCCTGGATCATAAGGAGTCTGCTATGAGTGCCATCAATGAAATTGTAAAGATGAATCACTTTGACCCGTCTGTGGTCACAGATACAAAGTATGTGTTTTTTACCGGTAAGGGAGGTGTAGGAAAAACCTCTGCAGCCTGTGCCACAGCAGTTTTCCTGGCGGATCAGGGGCAGAAGGTTCTGCTGATCAGCACCGACCCGGCTTCAAACCTCCAGGACGTTTTTGCCATGGAACTGAATAACAAGGGAATTCCCATTCCTTCGGTTCCTGGTCTGACAGTTGCAAATCTGGATCCGCTTCAGGCTGCTGCAGAGTACCGGGAGAGTGTGATCGCTCCTTACCGCGGCCTTATGCCGGAGTCTGTCATTGCCAATATGGAAGAACAGTTATCCGGTTCCTGTACAGTGGAAATTGCTGCATTTAATGAATTTTCCGGTTTTATTACGGATAAGGAGATTCAGGAACAGTACGACCATATTATTTTTGATACAGCCCCCACCGGACATACGCTGCGGATGCTTCAGCTTCCTTCTGCCTGGAGTAATTTCATCAGTCAGAGTACCCATGGGGCGTCCTGTCTGGGACAGCTGTCCGGTCTGGAGAGTAAAAAAGATATGTATCGGAAGGCAGTGGAAACTCTTTCTGATGGGCGGGAAACCACATTGGTTCTCGTCACAAGACCGGAAGAATCCCCTTTGAAGGAGGCACATCGTGCATCCTTAGAACTGGCTGATCTGGGTGTGAGAAATCAGATTCTTGTGGTAAATGGCATTCTGGAATTCCAGGATGATGAAATTTCCACGAAACTGTATCAGAAGCAGCAGAATGCCCTGAAAGGACTGCCGGAAAACCTGAAAGGGCTGCCCGTTTACTACATTCCGCTCCGTGCCTACAATATCACCGGTCTGGAAAATGTCCGTGCCATGCTGAAGGATGACCGGCAGAGAATTTCAGGAGAAAGACTGCAGTTTGACCGGATTGCAGGTTTGCACGATCTTGTAAATTCCATAGATGCCAGTGGAAAAAGAGTTATTTTTACCATGGGAAAAGGCGGCGTTGGAAAGACGACGGTAGCTGCGGCGATTGCTTTGGGGCTGGCACAGAAGGGCAGGAATGTTCATCTGACAACCACCGACCCGGCAGCACATTTAAAATTTGTGCTGGAACAGGCCGATCACATTACCATGAGCCGGATTGACGAGCACGAAGAATTACGAAAATATCAGGAGGAAGTTCTTACGCGGGCAAGAGCGAATGGTCTTGGGGAAGAAGATATTGCCTATATTGAAGAAGATCTGCGTTCTCCCTGCACCCAGGAGATTGCGGTATTCCGTGCTTTTGCGGAAATCGTGGAAAAAGCGGATGATCAGATTGTAGTGATTGACACAGCTCCCACCGGACACACCCTGCTTCTTCTGGAATCCACAGAAAGCTATGATAAAGAGATCCGGCGGACAAAAGGCGAAACACCGGAATCGGTGAAAAAGCTGCTTCCCCGACTGAGAAGCGAGGAAACAGAAGTCGTCATTGTGACCCTTCCGGAAGCAACCCCGGTCTATGAAGCGCTGCGTCTGGAGGATGACCTGAAAAGGGCACAGATCACTGCCAACTGGTGGGTGATCAATCAGTCCTTTTATCAGACTGATACTTCCAATGCGTTTCTTACTGCAAAAGCGAGCCATGAAGCAGAATGGATCAATCGGGTAGGTATCCATACGGATGGACGTTTTGTATTGATTCCATGGAAGGCTGACCGGATCAGAGGTGAAAAACTGCTGAATTTGTAATTGATGCAGATAAAGGAGGAAGAATGATTTGAAAAAAGAAAAGAATACAGGTATCAGCTCTTTTCAGCGTTACCTGACGGTATGGGTATTTTTATGTATGATCGTTGGTGTACTGCTCGGACATTTTATTCCGGCACTTCCGGCTTTTCTGAACCAATTTGAATATGCCCGCATTTCTATTCCCATGGCGGTATTGATCTGGGTCATGATTTACCCGATGATGCTGAAAGTGGATTTTCAGAGTATCCGTAATGTGGGTCATAATCCGAAAGGTTTGTTACATGGATTGTGAATTGGCTGATTAAGCCATTTGCCATGTATGGAATTTCCTTTCTGTTTTTCTTTGTGATATTTAAAGGATTCATTACACCGGAACTGGCAACGGAATATTTGGCAGGAGCTGTACTCCTTGGAGCAGCTCCATGTACAGCCATGGTATTTGTGTGGAGTACGCTTACAAATGGAAATCCTGCTTATACGGTAGTGCAGGTTGCGACAAATGACCTGATTATTCTGGTTGCATTTGTTCCCATCGTAAAATTCCTGCTGGGCGTATCAAATGTATCTGTACCTTTTGACACGCTGATTCTGAGTGTTGTCCTGTTTGTTGTCATTCCGCTGGCAGGAGGAATTCTGACCAGAATTTTCATTACAAAGAGCAAAGGTACCGAATATTTTGAAAACGTATTTGTTCACAAATTTGATTCTGTGACTACGGTTGGCCTGTTATTGACTCTGGTGCTGATATTCATGGGACAGAGTGAGGTGATTCTTAACAATCCGCTGCACATTGTTTTGATTGCCATACCATTGATTCTGCAGACTTTTTTGATCTTCTTTATTGCTTATGGAACCTGCAATCTGTTAAAACTTCCGCATGATATTGCAGCACCTGCCGGGATGATCGGAGCATCCAATTTCTTTGAACTGGCCGTTGCAGTGGCAGTTGCTCTTTTCGGAACCACCAGTCCTGCTGCTTTGGCTACTACAGTAGGTGTGTTAACGGAAGTGCCGGTTATGCTGACATTGGTGAAGATTGCGAATAAAGCAAACAGGTGATATGGCTGGTTAATTATTATTCGCTGTACAAGCTACGTTTGGGTGAATAGTGTAAGCAGAGGCGTTGCAGGGTGTAATAAGAAAGCTTCCTATTTTTTAGTATAGGTGTATCAAGCCAATACTAAAGAATAGGAGGCAGTCAAAGCATTTCTTATAATTTGATATGGGTATTAGATATTCCTAAAATCCGGAGATACAATATGGGTGTTCCAAAAGGGCACCTTTTTTTGATTGTGTCAAATGAATATGAAAAATCTGGATAAAATCAGGGAATCAAACATCTGGAAAAAAGGAAGCAATTGCAGCATAAGACAATCTTTTCGATATATCGACAGTATATGCATTAAATCGAAAAATGTTAATATATTTTCTTGACAGGTATCACAAGACCTATTTTATATGACAAGAAATATCTTTCAGGCATTTCTTATGATTTACTATAGGTATTAGATATTTTTAAAAGACAGAGATACAATATCTTCAATAGTCAGGAGGTGAATAAGTTTGAAACAAATAAGTAGAAGACAGCCAAGAAATAAAGGGCATAGCAAATAA
>JBJELP010000075.1:0-3327 GCA_051879215.1 Lachnospiraceae bacterium | reverse complement strand
AGATACCGATCACTACGGCAAACTGCAGTGGAACTATATTAAATTTTGTTTTGGAAAGGATCATGCAGTTTCCGGCTTCAATTATAAAGCTCATAAGTCCGAAAGCAAGCGCCTTCGCTGCGATCTCAGGAAGCGGGAAATCCAGGAAAACCGTTTCCACTCCCACGTATCCTGCCGCCCACACCAGGCCGATGGCGAAACTGCCAAGAAAACGTCCCGTTTTTTTCACTTCCGCCCCCACAGCAAAAGTAACGGTAAAGCCAAGAAACGTGCAGTACAGCAAATTTGCCATCGGTATCGGAGTCAACTCATAAAACAGTTTTACAGCTCCCAACATGATCCCATTTAATGCACAAGCCCACATCCCTTTTTTCATGAATATTTCAAGCTCCTCCTATCTGCCATGAAACATTTTTTCCATGCGGTCTGCGGCTTCCCGCAATACCCGTTCTGTCACGCCGAAATTCAACCGTATGAACCCTCGGCCCTCTTCGCCGTGATCCAGACCGTTGTTCAGGCTGATCCCCGCTTCTTCCAAGAAAGCCTTTCCAAGATTTTCCGGCTCTATGCCCGTCTGTCTTGCATCAATCCAGAACAGGAATCCCGCCTCCGGTTTCAATGGAACGAGCGGAAGATGCTTCTCTTCTGTTAATTCCGCAAAAAGATCGCGGTTGTTTTTCAGATACGCATTTGCTTCTTCCAGCCATTCGTCCCCTTTTCCCGAAGCGATCGCTGTCACTGCGGCAATGCTGAAGGAATTCACCGCGTAATGGAAATCATAGGGAATAAGATAATCATCCCAACGCTTTCTAAGCCCTTCGTCAGCGATCAGGAGCATTGCATAAGGAAGACTCATCATATTGAATCCCTTACTGAAACTGAAAAGCTGAATAGAAATTTTCCTTGCAGTTTCCGAGACGTCCATGATCGGAATATGTTTATGTCCATCGTATGTAATCAGAAAATGCACTTCATCGGAAAGGATCAGCACATTATAACGGGCGCAAATCTCTACTATCTGATTCAGTTCTTCCAGAGTAAACACTCTCCCGGTAGGATTCTGCGGACTGATTAGAACGAACATTGAAGGGCGGTATTTCTTTATTTTCTCCTCAAAGTCTTCCAGATCCAATTCGTAGCGTCCGTCCTTTAATATCATTGGATTTGTCAGGAAATGACAGCCTGCGCCCTCAATCGCAGCCCGGATCGGCGTAAAGTACGGCGTCTGCATAAGAACATAATCGCCCAGACGACAATACGCCCCCACTGCCAGACGGATTGATCCAATCGTACTTGGCAGCTCACGAATCCACTCCCTCTTTACATCCATCTGATTTCTCCGCTTGAACCAGTCTATCACCGCCTCATAGTACGAATCCGGTTTTCTGCGATAGTTGTACGTGTTTTCCTCACAGACGATCCGGGTAGCCGCTCTTACACAAGGCGGACAAACATAGTCAAGATCCGCAGTTCCCATTCCAAGTACGTCGTCGCGTCCCTCCGGCTGCTGCCAGCGGTAGGAATAGTTATATCTGTGGTCTAAAGTGTTGTCAAAATCATATTTCATATGGCTTTCCCTCCTGATTTTTATTGATTTTGCACTGCCTTTTTGATAGTATCAGTTTAAATCATGAGCGAATTAAATAAAAATGCCGATGTCTGATATTAAATATCAGTTATCGACATATTAGGGGGGTATAATAATATGACACTTTTAGACATTGAGACATTTCTTGCTGTCGTGAAGTACGGAAACCTTTCTACCGCTGCGCAAAATCTTTTTATCTCTCAGCCTGCTCTTACCCGACGCCTGCAGTACTTGGAACAGGAGTTAGGATACCCACTGATCGTGCGCCAGAAGGGCCACCGAACCATCCAACTCACAGAGCAGGGAACGAAATTCTATCGGATCGCATGGAAATGGCAGCTTCTATGGGAAGAAACCAACTCGATTTCTTTTTCCGGGGAAAAGGAAGTTCTGTCTGTTGCGTCCGTAAACAGTGTGGGACGTTATTTGCTGTCCCCTGTTTTTCCAGAATTCCTTTCCCATCGATATCATCTCCGGCTTTATAATGCGTTTTCAGAAGACGCCTACCTGCACATGGAACATGGTCTTTTCGATCTGGCCTTTATAGAACAGCAGGATTTCACATACAATAACTCCCACGATATTTTTACGAAACCAGCGTTCTCAGAGTCGTTCGTTGTTGCTTCCTACTGCGAACTGCCCACAGATAACGGAGTTGTAGACATCCAGTCTCTGAAAGCGGAGCAGGAGATTTATGTGCCGTGGAACAATGAATTCAAGTTCTGGCATTCCAACTGTTTCCCCGACCATCTCTCACCCGTAGTTTTTCTGGAGGACATCTCTCTTCTGGAAAGCTTCCTTCTTGAAGATCGATGGATCGTGGTTCCCGCCGCCATGGGCAGGCATCTGGAGAGCACGGGCGCACATATCTATCATCTTAATAACTCGCCGCCTGACAGAATTATCTATTATCTGACAAGAGCGAACAACAAGGACGCAGCCATTTCATTATTAATCTCTTTGTTGAACAACTATCTGTGTACGCACTTCCATGAAGAGATTACACCGCTGCTTTCGATTGAATAGGTTTAATCTGCACAACCACCCTTGGTCAGACCAATCTTCTAATAAAGACCGTCAGGGGGCTGTCGGGAAATAGATAGTCCAAAACAGATCTGGAAGCAACGTTCATGCAGATGAAAGAGGAACATATGATGAACGGGCAGTTAAAAACCGGCATACAATGTACAGATTGCAGTGGAGAATTATTTTATCGTCCATGGGTATGTGAGCAATGACCGGACAGACTACAATACACTGATCCCAGTTCTGGAAAAGCACAGGAAAGCGTTTGGAGATATGTTGGAGGCAGTGACAGCAGACAGCGGCTACTGCAGCGAAAAGAAACTGCTGTATCTGAAAGAGAACAGAATCCGCAGTTACATTAAACTTCAGGATCATGAGAAGAGGAAGACCCGGGCATACAAAGAAGACATTTGGAAATATTACAACATGACATATGCCGTTTATGAAGATGAGCATTATTACATCTGCCATGACGGAAGGGAACCGCGCCATGTTCGGACGGAAACCAAAGAGCAGGATGGCTATACCCAGACCGTGGAGGTGTACGGCTGCGCGGACTGCAGCGGCTGTGAGCATAAAGCCAGATGTCTGTATAAGTATATAAAGAATTCATGCTGTATGCGATTGGCAGGAATATCATGAAATATCACCGTTTCTTACATCATGAAATTGAAAAAATTGAAGGGAAAAAGGAGCAGAAAACAGCTTAGCGG
>JBJELP010000074.1:0-3365 GCA_051879215.1 Lachnospiraceae bacterium | reverse complement strand
TGTACCCTTTTGGTGGATATATCTGTACTGGCTTTTGTGCTCGTTTGTAAAAAAATAAAGATCAGATTCACGACAGCCCCTTTATTTATTTACAAAGTTTCCTCCTCCGTCCCTCTGTTTCCGTCCGACAGGAAAATGACATCGGTCTTCAGATTTTCATCATCGCCTGTATCTTCCTCACTGTTCATATCATCTGTACAGCCCTTTTTTTCAAAAATGTCCGCATCTTCCGTATCCTTCATATTTTCTGCAAAGTAATTTTCATCGCTGTCTTTGAAAATTTCGGAGAAAAACCGTTCTTCATCGTTTTCTGCATTGCGGATCTGTTTTTTCCTGTTCCGGATCATCCGCACACCGGCGTAAATCAGAACGAAGGAAAGGACAAGCTGCGGCATACGGTATATGAACATGTAAAAGAAATCTCCCCAGGGGTTGGGCAAACGGTATAAGAGGGTATCACCCAATATATTCAGAATCATGTCTGCACCGATAAAAATGAACAGAAAGGCGAGAAAGGAAGGATATTTCTGGGTGAGATTCAGTTGTTCCAGACTGTCCAGGTGGAAAAGGTACTCATCTTTTACAGAGGCAAATTCTTCATCGGTCAGTGAATTGATATTGTGTACGTGGAAAAAGCCGTAGCACCATACAATCGGAATAATAAAGAGAAACGCATCCATGTTAAATAGAACACAAAGAGCCATAATCCCGAAGAACAGAGTCATGAGACTCAGTCCCTGTTTCATAAATCCCATGTACATTTCTCCGGCTCCGGGCACGAAAGAAAAAAGAAATGTAAAAAAACTGTTTTTGCGATGGGGAATGATGCTGGAAGAAATACCGTTTCCGGCAGAACAATTGTTATTCATAAAAACCTCCTGTTTATAATTCGTTGTAATAATTCAGAAAATCATCCATGCAGAGTATACGGAGAATCTACCCTGACCGGAGCTTTTCTGGTGAATCTGCAATCCATTATCGTTTCTGACTGTTTTCCTGTTTCGGAAAGAAAGGAAAAAGGTCATCTGAAAAATTCTGCAGATTCTGATTCAGGAACATGGAACCGTCCCGCAGATATTTCATGATGGTACTGCTTCCGGTTTCGCTGTCTTCGGATATTTTGTTATAATCATCGGGCAGTTCCTGCAGTCTGGTGATGGAAAACGGATTCTGCGGCATGGACATGGTTCTGTCGGTAAAGTCAGTTCGGAGCCGTATATGAAACAGCATGATGATGGAAAGAACCACTGCAGTTGTGATTTTCAGACCGTAGAGCCAGAGCTTCACTTTACTGCCGGTGTCAATGAGGGTTCGTGTCAGCTTCACATCCGGCTGATGGCATCGATTCAGAATTTCATCTTCCAGATAAGCCGGCGGGACTTCCATGATGAAAGAATCGTCCTGAACGGTTTCCATACGCTGCAGAAACAGGGAGGCACACCGGGTGCAGAATGCAGTATGTTCCAGAATATGTTCCATTTCTTTTTCCGTTATACAATTGGAGTTCCATTTTTTAAAATCCACATCGGTTAAGTGTGATACGGGAATCATTTGCTTATTTGGATCGGATCCCATTGCGTTTCCCTCCTTTTCGTTCCTGTTCCACCAGTTTTTTCAGCATACTTCTGGCACGATAAATCTGTGTCTGTACGGTTTTCAGATTGACGCCGGTTTCCTCGGCAATCTGAGCTGCCTTCTTTTCCTTATAAAAATGCTCCAGCGCAATTTCACGGTAGGGACTTTTCAGTTGTTCACAAAGCTGGCGAACATGCCGGATCGATTCCCTTTCCAGATACGATTCTTCCGGACCGGGGCCGGGATCCTGCAGCTGCTCAAACTGAGAATCCTCTTCAGGAAATGTCTTTCGTTTGCTGCTTTTCAGATAATCCAGTGTTTTGTTGCTGGCAATCCGCCCAAGCCATGCTTTTTCATTGGTTCGGTCGAAACGGGAGAGATTGCGGTAAGCAGCCAGAAATGTTTCCTGTGTCAGATCTTCTGCATCAAAGCGATTTCCGGTAACCCGGTAGCAGATGCTGTAGACCAGTTTTTCGTATTGTTTTACCAGATAAGAAAAGTACTCTTCATCACTGATTGGATCCGCCTCCCTTCGTGTTTCTATACTGTATAACGAATCCGCTTTACCATAGTCTTCAGAAAATTTCGTATTTTCCCCATATTCCTTTGGAAGTATGATAAAAATTTGTACAATTTCATATTTTGTTTTGTGTTATACTCATAATGTCGAAATTTTTTCATTTATTTCATCAGTATAATGGAAAATAATCTGAAATGAAAGTTTACGTAAAGATAAATCAGAATGAAAAGAGGAAAATCTGCCAATGATTCGATTAATTGCATCCGATATGGACGGAACTTTGCTGAATGCCCAGGGGCAGATGAGTGAGAGAACCGTCAGAGAAATAAAAAAGGTACAGGAAAATGGAGTAATCTTTGCCGTATGTACAGGCCGGATTTACAGTTCTGCCAGAACAGAGCCGGAGAAACACGGGATTCACTGCAGTTACCTCTGCAACAGCGGTGCGCAGATTTTTGATGAATCCGGGAAACTTCTTCGAAGCATTCCTCTGGAACGGGAAACTGCATACTGGATTATGAAAGAATTAAAAAAATACAGAGTTCCTCTGGAAATTCAGGCAGAAGACAGCTATTATGTTACCTGGACATTCAGGGATCTTATTAAGAAATGTTATTACAGATGGCGCAATAAACGGTTATCCGGATATCTGAAACGTACATTTTTTCAATATCTGCCGGGAAAGAAGAATCAATCAGGTGCAGACAAACCGATACGGCTGAAAAGACCGGAAGATGTATTTCTTTATTCCAATGAAATCTATAAAATTTCATCCAGCGGGATTTCACCGAAAAAAGTCACAGAACTGAAAAAATATTTTCAAAGTACAGGCAAAGTAACAGCGGTATCCTCTTTTCCGGACAATGTGGAGATAACGGATATCCGTGCTCAGAAGGGACCTTCCCTTGCCTGGTATGCGGAACATCTGGGTATTTCACCGGATGAAGTCATGGCAGTGGGAGACAGCGACAACGATCTGTCCATGATTCAGTGGGATTTTGGCTATACGGTTGCCATGGGAAATGCCATGGACTGCATTAAGGAAGCGGCGAAATACCGGACTCTGGACAATACGGAAGACGGTGTGGCTGTCTTTATGGAGCAGCATATACCGGTATCTGCCGGAATGGCAGATTGAGCGATGCGGAGAGGAAATCCTTATACTTTGCTCATCTTGATGGTTTACCGGAATCCTGAAATATGATATACTTTTCCATGAGGGTATGCAGAAAAAGGGGGATCATACTTTATGCATAGAAGTGAGTTTATT
>JBJELP010000073.1:0-15262 GCA_051879215.1 Lachnospiraceae bacterium | reverse complement strand
AGTCCTTTCTCCTTCATAAGCATCTCCACAATCTGACGGAACCGTACAAAGAGGTTTTTACACTGAAAGTATTCGGGGAACTGAAGTTCAAAGAGATTGCTTCTATTTTCGGAAAATCGGAATCCTGGGCGAAGATGACCTATTATCGTGCGAAGGAAAAGCTGGTGTATCTGATCAATGAAGAAGGCAGTAAATGGGGGTAGAGAATATGGACAGGGATAAAATGGGTATGGAGAATCAAAAAAGTATAACCAATCAGAAGAGAATAACCTGCCAGATTATCGAAGATTTACTTCCATTATATGTGGATGACAGCTGTTCGGATGACAGCAGAAATCTGGTGGAATCGCATCTGAAGGAGTGTGAAAGCTGCAGACGGGTCAGAACTGCAATGGCAGCAGATCTGGAATTCCCGACAGAGAAAGAACGGAAAAAGGAAGATAGAAGAAAGGCGGATGCATATCCGGTGGAAAAGGCGATGAAAAAAGTTCGACGTCGAGTATTTGCCGGTTTCTTTGCAATGACCGTTTTATTCCTGTTTTTTGTTCTGACCCTTGGTTCTTCAATTGGAGAAGGGTATGCATGGGGCAGCATATCGAAAATCGGACAGACCCGTTCCTTATTAAAAGTGTGGAAAGACGGTGATGCGGAAGCCATGCTGGATAAGATGAATGTGCATGATGTTTATCGGTATTTATCCGTGAATGACTATGATCGAAAGCAGAGTGAGGCGTATCGTTTTGAGAAGGATCGATATACAGAAACCAGAATTGGGGATTCTATATATATGCTTGCATTCGATCTGGAAAATGAGCTGCAGACGGTATCGGGATACGATGATTATAAAACCTCCGGAAAAGAACAAGACTTCTGGCATGACTATTTTCTTATGAATTCAGAAAATGGTTTTTCCGGGGTGATTCTGGAAGAAGCATACAGCCGGCTGATGCAGGGGGATACCGAGATCAGGAATCGACTGTCTGAAATGAATCTGACCAGATGGGATACGGAATATGGTGTATACTACACGGACAGCAGCTTTAAAGAAAACAGGTGGGATGATATTGAAATTTATTTCAGAAGAACTATTCTGGAAAAGGAAGAACGTCTTAATACGATTGAGCCGGTATATTGGGCAGCAAAGAATTCGGAAATTCTGACACCTGAATTGTATCAGCTCTGTGTAGATACGGATCAAATGATTTTTGAATGTACGGGAGAATTTGCATCTTATTATACTGCAATGGGTTACAGTGAATTCAGGGAACAGTGGAAACAGGAACTGGATGAGATTCTGAAAAATGAAAATATTGTAATTGATCGATTTTCTTTTGAAGGAGCCCATCGGATTCATAATGCAAATAGTCCGTTTTATTCAGAAGTTGCATGGCAGGTCAGATGGAAAATCCAGACAGTTGATGGCAGAGAGTTTCATCTTGCATTTGATACCGGTACAGACGTTATGCGAATGGAGTATATTTATGTGCTGGAAGATGGCTGTGCAGTGCCACTCTGGAGTCAGGAGTATTGATCAGGGGTATTGAAATCTGAAAAACGACCAGAAGCAGGTTAAAATCAAACAAGGGCCGCTCCATGAATTCGAATAGGAAAATGTTTGCTTTGCCAACTGAATCCGGCGCCAGATTTTCGCAGGCGTCGATTTGAATTCATGTGAGGTCCCTTGTCTGCACTGCCTGTTCCTGAACTTATTTCAGCACTTCAGCGACGGTGCGTACCATAACTCCGGTTGCATGTCCGTCTACTTCACCGGTACCGGCCACGTCCAGATGAATCCATTTCACGCCGTCATTGACAAATTCCTGCAGGAAGTTGGCTGCTACGGAAGCACCGCCCAGGGGTTTTCCGGCAGAGTTTTTCATATCAGCACTGTTGGATTTGAGCATATCACGGTATTCCTGATCCATGGGAAGTCTCCATACTTTCTCATCCACACGGTTTGCAGCGTCCTGAAATGCTGCATAAAAGTCGTCGTCGTTGGAGAAGATGCCGGTGTAGGTGGTGCCGAGTGCTCTTGCACAAGCGCCGGTCAGCGTTGCCATGTCAATGATATGAGTCACATCCAGTGTCTGCGCATAAGTGATGGCATCACAGAGGATCATACGGCCTTCCGCATCGGTGCTGACAATTTCCACGGTTTTTCCGGAGAGTGTGGTGATCACATCCTGTGGACGGTATCCATGACCGCTGATCATGTTTTCCGTTGTGGGGACAATACCATATACATTGGTTCTGGCTTTGGTTGCAGCCAGAATTTCCATAACGGCCAGTACGCTGGCACCGCCGATCATATCGTATTTCATGCCGTAGCTGTTGCTTTTGATGTTGTATCCGCCGCTGTCAAAGGTCAGTCCCTTGCCGATGTATGCTTTGAAAGGAGCATCGCCGTTTCCCTGATATTTGATACAGATAATGGCACAGGGCTCGTCGCTGCCCTGATTTACTGCCAGGATACCGCCGGCTTTCATTTCTGTCAGTTTATCCATGTCCAGAACGGTGCAGTCCATATGATAGCGGGCTGCCAGTTCCTGTGCCTTCCGGACCAGAATGGAAGGGGTCATCAGGTTGGCGGGAGTATCAGCCAGAACTTTTTCATAATTGACTGCTTTTCCGATGATTTCCCCGGTGGTGAGCGCATCTTCGATCCGGGTATTGATCTGAGAATCCATCTGTGCATCTGAGATCACATACTGTTCCGGAATAACTTTTGCATCATGTCCCTGAATCTGTTCTTCATACTGGCTCATCTGATAGGTTTCTGCATAGATTGCAGCAATTGCGGATTCATCCAGTGTTTCCGTTACGGCAAAAGGAAGTGCAAAATCCATGGAGTCCTTGATTTTTTCAGAAAGAGTGCCCAGGGCTTTTCGCATGCTGCGGGTGGTCATTTCGGCAGAAGTGCCCAGTCCGAGAAACATCATTTTTGAAAAAGGAAGTTTTCCAAGTGTATGTACAGAGGTCAGCGTACCCAGTGATTTATCAATCTCATCATTTAAGTCAAAACCCAGCAGATCCGTTAATTCTGCATCAATTCTGCGATCTTCGTAAATGGGATAGATCAGGTTTCTGGATCCTTTTTTATAGGAATAGTCAGTTAAAAGTTTCATTATGATTACCTCCTGAAACATTGTATATTAGGAAAATGTCGGCTTTTGTTTGAACCGCCGGCAGATATTATTTTACGTGCTGAACCAGGAGAATGCAAGTATAACCGGAAGTTTCCTGTCATTTCCTGTCCGTTTGTTTACAGTTTTCGGCCGGTCCTTTTGATGCCTTTGACGCAGAAGCTAAAATCCGTTATGATAGCTGTACCATCCATCAGAAATCATTTCCGGCTGGACAGAATCTCTCTGTTCAGCGCATACATGGAAAAATCAGTTTTTCTGTTGTCGGATGGAGGCTGCGAAAGGAGAAACTTATGAAAGTAATTTTTCTTGACATTGACGGCGTACTGAATTCTGAAGAGTATTATGAATCCTTTCCGGATGGAGAGTTTATCCCACCGATTGATCCGGTTTGTGTGGAGCGTCTGAAACGGATTGTTGACCGCACCGGTGCCAAACTGATTCTGTCTTCTTCCTGGCGGGGAGGATGGGAAAAGAGACGGGAAGATACCTGGGAGTATACACTGTTTCTGGTGGATGCACTGGCGGAGTTTGGTCTGGAAATTGAAGACAAAACCATTTATCTGGACGGTGATGCCAGGGAAGCCGAGGTCAGACACTGGCTGATGCATGCACCGGAACGGATAGACGGTTTTGTGATTCTGGATGATTATGATTACAACTGGAAGAAAAAAGGTCTGGACAGACGCTGGATCCGGACCGATTTTGAGGAAGGCGGTCTGCTGGATTCCGATGTGGACAGGGCAGTCCGGTTGCTGGAAAAGAAACCTGGTTTTCTGGAACGAATCTGGTGGGCATGTCTACAAATAAAAACCTCCCCATAATTGACAGTTGTTCGTTTGTGCGTTATTCTAGAGTTTAGGGAGGAAACTATTGACTGACATTTGTCCCACACAATATGGTGCATCATTCTTGCGCCGCAAGGAGGAAAAAATGAATAAACTTGAACTTCAGAAAATGGCAAATGAAGTCCGTAAGGGCATCATTACCGGTGTTCATAGTGCAAAGGCCGGACATCCGGGCGGATCTCTTTCCGCCGCAGACATTTTCACTTATCTTTATTTTGAGGAACTGAATATCGATCCTCAGAATCCGAAAGATCCGGATAGAGACCGTTTTGTATTGTCAAAGGGTCATACTGCTCCCGGTTTATATGCAGCATTGGCACTGAGAGGCTATTTCCCCATCGAGGATATGGTGACGCTGCGTAAGATCGGTTCTCATCTGCAGGGACATCCCTGTATGCAGAGCACTCCCGGTATCGACATGTCATCCGGTTCCCTTGGACAGGGTATTTCCGCTGCAGTTGGTATGGCACTGGGTGCAAAACTGCAGAACAAGGACTATCGTGTGTATACACTTCTGGGCGATGGTGAAATTCAGGAAGGACAGGTTTGGGAAGCAGCCATGCTGGCAGGTTTCCGCAAGCTGAACAATCTGGTTGTAATCGTAGACAACAACGGACTGCAGATCGATGGCAATATCGCAGATGTAAACTCTCCTTATCCCATCGACAAGAAATTTGAAGCATTTAATTTCCATGCCATCAATCTGGATGATGCGCATGATTTTGATAAGATCAAGGCTGCTTTTGATGAGGCAAGAACCATCACAGATAAGCCGGTTGCTATTATTGCAAAGAGTATCAAGGGTAAGGGTGTTTCTTTTATGGAAAATAATGCCGACTGGCATGGTAAAGCACCCAATGATGATGAATTCGCAATTGCAATGGCAGATCTGGAAAGGATTGGTGAAGAATTATGTCAGAAGTAAAGAAAGTAGCTACACGTGAAGGCTGGGGTAATACATTAAAGAAACTGGGCGAAATGGATGAAAAAGTGGTTGTTCTGGATGCCGATCTGGCAGCAGCGACCAAGACCGGTACATTTAAGAAAGCCTTTCCGGAACGTTTCATCGACTGCGGTATTGCAGAAGGCAATATGATCGGTGTTGCAGCAGGTCTGGCAACCACGGGTATGATTCCCTTTGCAAGTTCTTTTGCCATGTTTGCAACAGGCCGTGCATTTGAACAGATCCGCAACTCGGTTGCTTATCCTCATCTCAATGTAAAAATCGGTGCAACCCATGCAGGTATTTCCGTAGGTGAAGATGGTGCAACCCATCAGTGCAATGAAGATATCGCGCTGATGAGCTGTATTCCCGGTATGACCATTATTAACCCCTCCGATGTCATTGAGGCAGAAGCAGCAGTTATGGCTGCATATGAGAACTACGGTCCTTTCTATCTGAGATTTGGCCGTCTGGCCGTTCCGGTAATCAATGACAGACCGGATTACAAGTTTGAAATCGGTAAGGGAATCGTATTAAAAGAGGGTACCGATCTGACAATCGTAGCCACCGGTCTTGAAGTGTCCGAAGCACTGGATGCAGCTGAGATGCTGGCAAAAGATGGAATCAATGCAGAAGTCATCAATATTCACACCATCAAACCTCTGGATGTGAACCTGATCGTTGATTCTGCAAAGAAAACCGGTAAGGTCGTTACCGTAGAAGAACATTCCACCATCGGCGGACTGGGAAGCATGGTGGCAGATGCACTTTGTCAGTATCATCCCACTCCCATGCTGAAAATCGGCGTTTATGATACATTTGGTGAATCCGGTCCCGCAGTGAAACTGCTGGAGAAATATGAACTGGATGCAAAAGGTATCTACAAACAGATTAAGTTCTGGCTGTAGGGGGTTCTGGCTGTAAAAGCAATCGATTTTTACAGTTGGTGATGTTTCCATAAGCAGACATTTCCGTTTGGTTTGTAAATTGATTTTTCTGAGTGTCCGGAAAATAAATGGAGTACGTTTCGGTATTTCCTTTATTTTCCGGATCTGTTGTTATTCGAATTTTCAAAACAGAAAAAACAATTAAAAAAATTTGAAAATAACTATTGACTTTTGTTTGGAAAAGGTGTATTATACATCATGTCGCTGGGAAACAGCGAATGAGATGTGCGCTTAGCTCAGCTGGATAGAGCGTCTGACTACGGATCAGAAGGCCGGGAGTTCGAATCTTCTAGCGCACGCTGTAAGGTCTGGAATTTATTCCAGACCTTTTTTTATTCCGCTGGTTCGCCGTGATTATAGATAGAATTACGCTTGTATCATGGGGGTAAATCATTTTGATATTCAAACCTTTTCACAGGAATAGATAAAAAATGTAGTCTGTGGTATGGTATTATAGTAGTACAGAGATGATCAGAATAATGGAGTACCATATATGGATTTAAAACAGTTACAGTATTTTGTAGTAAGTGTGGATTGCGGCAGCTTTAAGCGGGCGGCAGATCTTTTATATACCACACAGCCCCATATCAGCAAGACAATAAAAGCACTGGAGGATGAACTGGGATGCCCTCTTCTGGAACGGACTGCCAAAGGTGTGGCTGCTACAGAAGCCGGCAGACATATCTATCACTATGCCAGACAGGTGTTGATTGATTCCAATCGTATTATCAATCTGCCGGAAGAACTGCGGCAGCGCCGCCTGAGGGTTGCAGCCAATTCCGGGGACAGGATGGTGGATCTGTTTTCTCATTATTTTATTGCTAATATTGAAAAGGAATTGCGCGCAGATTATGTGAGGGGAAGTATGTCGGAAATTGTGGAATCGGTGCATTCCCGTGAAACAGATGTGGGTTTTGTATATGTATCAGACAGACAGAAAGCATATTTTATCAATGCAATTTCTGAAAAGGGACTGGTATTTGTTCCGTTGAAGAGCATGCAGGCCATGCTGTTTGCAGGTCCTAAAAATCCGTTGTATGATGCGGAAAGTGTGACGGAACAGCAGCTTCGGAATTATCGTTTCATCCAGTCTCCGGAGGATAATTACGCGGTGGATATGAATCCGGGATATCTGCAGGCAGAATATCCTTTTTATAAGAATCAGCAGGTGATTATGACCAACAGTGAGCATCTGTTGATTCATATGATGCTGGATACGGATCTTTGCAATATCAGTTATAATCTTCCGTCTGATGTATGCGTCAATGAAAAGATCCATGCGATTCCCATTGAAGGGAAAGGAGCCGGTGTGACGTTTGGATACATTATCCGGGAAGGAGAACCGCTGATTCCGGAGGTTCAGGATTTTATTGAATATGTGATGGAACATATACAGAATGATTCCCGTTAATTAACGGCATGTTTCATTCATTCCAATTTTCATCGGTAAAAAACAAGGGTGATGCCGCTGTGCGGCACCACCCACTTTGCTTTATACGGAAGTTATTTGTGATTAGAACATGATTTTGCTCATGTTGTCGATTTCCTGTGAAATTGCTTCATATACACCGGGGAATGTGGACATGGGAAGACCCTGAGAACCGCAGGGGATGAAGTAATGCTTGCCGCAGGCTTCACATGCAGCTTTAACCTTTTCTGCTACTCTTTCCTGTGTCCAGCCTTCGTAGTCAACATCTGCACTGTCGATACCGCCCATGAAAGTAATCTGTCCGCCGTACTTCTTGATCAGTGCAGGGATATCGTTGGAGTTCATAACACCCTGCCAGATATCGATGCCCATATCGATCATGAAAGGAACCAAAGTAGCAGCGTAAGAATCAGAATGATGAACAATCAGTTCAACACCGTTTTCCTTGTAGGTTCCGTAAACCTGTTTGTAAGCATCCAGATAGAATTCTTCGAACATATCAGGAGACAGGAATGTGGAAATCTGGCTGCCCCAGTCATCATGATGGAACAGAGCGTCGGGTTTGATATACTTGCAAAGCTGTTCTGCGTACTGTACTTCCCAGTCAGTAAGATATTTGATCAGTTCAGCCATTTCATCGGGATATTCATAGAAGTTGATCAGGCAGTTCTGGATTTCCAGAAGGTAATGGCACTGTTCGAACAGACCGGGAGCAATGAAAGGAGCTACGAAGTACTGAGATCTGTCAATTGCTTCTGCAGCAGCGATGGCAGGTTCCCATGCAGATTCGGGGAACATTACGCTGGGAGCTTTTACATAGGATTTCCAGTCTTCGATATCCTTGATAACGATCTTGTCGGGTGTATGTACTGGGAATGCACCGGGTGTTCCTTCGGGCCATGATTTGGTTACACCCCATGCATTTACTACGTTATGTTCGCCGTATTTGGGGTTGGGATTGCTCATTGCAAAAGGGTTATTCATAATCAGCTTTAAAAAGTCATACTGATTTACAAAACGATCGGGGTTGCCGCCCTTCATTGTTTCCAACAGGTTCTGTCTGGGTGTTAACATAATGATTTCCTCCTCAATAAAATGAATATAAGTAAATTGATTGCTTTCATTATAGAAGAATGCGGAGTGTATGTCACTCCGCATTTCGTTTGATAGTATTCGATGATTATTGTACATCCTGTTCAAGAAGATAATATGACAATTGCAGATAAAGGCGGATTTCAGGCAGATCCAGATTCAGATCCAGCAGCGCCTTGATCCGGTTCAGTCTGTAAAACAACGTACTTCTGTGGATAAAAAGCAGATTTGCTGTCTGTACGGCATTTCGCTCGTTGTTCAGATAACACTGAAGGGTTTCGTACATATTGGTATTATTGGCTTCATCGTATTCTTTCAGCTTCAGAAGTTTGTGGCAGCATACCACACGTGCAGGCAGTTTTTCGGTAATCTGATCCCGGATGTACTCCATGGCAAACTGATCAAACTGATAATTCCAGAACATGGAGTCGCTTTTCAGGCCGTATTTCAGCGCAATACCGGCCTGCAGATAATAATAAGGGGTGTCAGAAAAAGCGTTGTATCGGGTGCTGAAGCCGGTTTTAAACAGTCCTTCCCGGGTGATGATTGCCAGCTTGGAGACAAAGTCAGAGTGACTGATAGAAGCTGCTGTCTGATTAAACAGAATGACGATATCATCCTGATACTGAAATGCGTAGCAGCCGGGAATAGAGGATTCAATGTGATGACACACCTGAATACCGATTCTGGTGTGTGTATCCCGTTCCTGCAGAACCATTCGGACACAGGTATACTGATCTTCCTGTTTCCAGCCGCTCAGATTCAGCCAGTGGCTGATTTCTTCTGAATCCGCTGTTCGATCCAGTACATGCATCAGGAATGTGATGAACGGTCTGGCGTAGCCATCCGGCAGCTGTTCCTGTCTGTGCAGGGCAATCTGTACAAGTTGTGAAAAGTATGCAAGGGAGTGATACTGTCCGGGAGTCAGAGGTGTCTCCAGTTCATCGATACATACACGTCCCTCATAGCTTCCGTATTCATTCCACAGATTGTAGTAAAGAATTCGATATCCTCTCTGGTTGGCAGAAAAAAGGTTGGTACCTGTGGTGGTCAGCGTTTCCTGATATTCTGCATCAATTTTAAAATCATTGATCATTGACATGGGAGCACGCAGCAGTCCGGTCTGCGGATCTGTTTCCCATTTGGTCATACCATTGGCCGTGCATGGACTGGAAAGTATAAAAAAGTGAGGATCATGGGCAAAAACCGGGTTCTGAAAATATTCCGATGCCAGTCTGAACAGGGGATCCAGTCCTGCATCCAGCAGAAGAGCCTGATGCAGTGCGGTGGTCCAGCTGTGATTTTTTTCAAAAACAGTCTGTACTTTTTCAAAAAGAGGAATCAGATTGGTGGATTCCGGAAAAATAATGATGGAGAACTGCTCATGATAATAGGATTCCGGCGGTTCACCGATACAGATGAGAGAACCGATCTGATAGGTGTTCATGGTCAGAGGAAGATCTTCCGCTTTGGCAATATAAACATATTGATGGGCCAGAGCTGTCTGGTGATGATAAAACCGTACGCCGATCAGTCTTCCGGGGTCCTGATGGCTGTGAAAACGAATCTGATACAGATCATCACTGAATGCATCAACGATCTGCTGCATGTTCAGCAGAAATTCAGGAACTTTTTCATAGGGTTCGTATGCTCTGTTGCTCAAAATTTTTTCTCCTTTTTGGTATGATATGGGCTGAATCTGAGATACCTTCTGTTGATATGGTAAATATACGGTATCATAAAACTCGTATTATCGTACAAACAGTTCAATTTCTATTTTGATTTTAATACAGAAATGTGAAAATGAAAAGAAAAAATGGGACAAATATAAGAAAATAATACTTTTCATTTTCCATACAATCCTATATGATGATACAAAAGAAATCCATTTGCATCGTGGCGGGCAGCTGGTGACGGCTGCATTATACAAGGATAAAAAGAAATGAGTACAGGAGTAGGGCTATGGAACTCAGAAAACTGAATCGAAATATGATTGAACTGGCTGTTATACAGGGAATCCGTGAAATTCGCCAGGATCCCAACAGAGGAATGCGCCGTATGGCAGATCTTGCACAGCATTTTGCAGAAAAAAATTTTCATGACAGCGTATTCCTGAAAATTCAGGCGGCATTATTGAAAAAGGACAGCAGATACTATCAGATGATACGCAATATAGTCAATCAGGTGGATGAAAATGCGATCCGCTGTTTTGGGATGAATCTGGGGTATAACAGCTGGACCTGTGGGACTACTACTTTGCGGGGAGTCTGGAAAAAAACAGGAAAAGAACTCAACTGGTACTGTGAGCTGTATTACGATGGAAACGGAGACAGTGAAGATGATCAGAAAAATCTGAACAAACTGGAATCCGTGATCAGTCAGAAGAAAAAAGAGGGAGTTTACTGTTATTTTCTGTATCCCGGGAATTCTTTTGAAGACTGTCCCGAGCTGGTATTTTTACTGAGTCATTTTCCGGACTGTGCATTTTTCTGGTTTTTCAGGGAAAATCATCTGACAGAGCCGCAGATAAAAGTTCTGAAACGTCATACCAATTGTATGTATCTGCTCCCGGCGCCGGAAGAAGAAGACCGGGAAGCAGAAAAAACGGTGTATCTGCTTCGAAAACATAGGATACTGCACAGTATGTATATGACCTACAAAGAAGAAGAGGGAATGGAACTGCTTCAGGATCGTGTAAAACAGGTTATGAAGAACCCGCCTCTTGCACTGGTTCTGAAAGCTGAAGAATCCGTCAGTGAAGCATTTCAGAAAAAATGTGCAGAAAAAGTATGGGCAGAAAGAAACAGTCCGCACTGTGATACGTTTCTGGTTGAAATGACAGCAGACAGCAGGAAAATTCTGGATATGATCCTTGGAAGGTAAAGAGCTTACTTATTCAGAAGAAAACGCGAAGTTTCCATGGTTTCCCGGATCTGATTCAGATATTCTTCCACCGGGGTGATTTCCCGGGCTGTGAGCCAGCGGTAAATGGATGCAAACAATGCGTCACAATAAAAGGTGATGGAAAAATCTTTCTGCTCAGGGTCGGAGACAGCTTCCTGCAGCAGACTGCGCAGATAAACAGCCAGAGTTTCCTGAAAATAGTCCTGGAAAGAATTCTGTCCTTCAATCTGCAGGGCGTTGCGATAGAAAGCAGACTCGCTGTAAAAATAGTGACAGATGGAAGTAAAAATATCCCATCCGGTATCCAGATCAGAAGCCTGCATGTGCTCCAGAAAATCCACATAATAGATCCAGTTGACAAGATCATATTTATCACGAAAATGATAATAGAAACTTTTGCGGTTGATGCCGCAGTTTTCACAGATTTCTCCTACGCTGATTTTCGAAAAACTTTTGCGTTTCATCAGATTTTTCATGGAAGCTGCAAGGGCTGATTTGGTTGAGTTTGAACTGGACATAAAATCCTCCTTACCTCTTCAGTGTAAAATAATACTTCTATCATACCTTGTTTCTCATGAAAAATCACCATGAAAAATAAATATAATGGAAAAAAATGGATATACCGTAAATTTGTGACAAAATTATGCCGGATTCCAGGAAATATTTTCATGGGGAAGGATGGAGAGGGGAGTTGAAATTCTCTTCGCTTCATGGTATACTCAAGCAGTTGAGCAGGATAAATGGTCGCGGGAGAAATCCTGAGGAAAGTCCGGGCTTCACAGGGCAGGATGCCGGATAACGTCCGGTGGAGGTGACTCCCAGGAAAGTGCAACAGAAATAAACCGCCGCAGCAATGCGGTAAGGGTGGAAAGGCAGTGTAAGAGACTACCGCCTGGCTGGTAACAGGCAGGGCACATGTAAACCCCATCCGAAGCAAGACTAACAGAGAGCATAAGGTGGCCCGCCTGCTTTCGGGTAAGTCGCTAGAGCCTGTTGGCAACAGCAGGACCAGATAGATGACCATTCACGACAGAACCCGGCTTACAGTCCTGCTCGACTTTTTTACATGTACGGCATGTATTTTTTTTGTCCATTCTCAAATCAAAATTCGTTATTTTTCCATCTTGAAACTCCCGTGTTTCTATGCTATCATATCACCCAGACAACACAATATATATTGGTTATTGATTATCACAGACACAATATGTTGTGTCTTTTTCTATCTTTATATCTATTAAATACCAGGGGCTGAAGGTCATGCTGTTTATGCTTGCATACCCTAAAGGGCACGCGTGAAAAAGCATGACTTTGCCCCAAACATCATCTATTTGTTATTATGGAGGAGGAGCAGGATGGATTGCAGCAGGATTTACATCATAAAAAAAGATAATACGAAGGAAGCATTCAATGTGCAGAAGGTCGTGGTTGCTGTCAGCAAGTCAGCTGAGCGTGTCATGTATCATTTCAGTGATGAGGAACTGCGGTACATCTGTGACTTCGTTACGCAGAAATGTGAAGAGATGGATGAAGAGTTTATTCCCATTGCACGTATGCATAATATTGTGGAAGGAGCTCTTGATCACGTGAATCCGACAGTGGCCAAGTCTTATCGTGATTACCGCAATTATAAGCAGGATTTCGTACAGATGCTGGATGAGGTGTATAAAAAGAGTCAGTCAATCATGTATATCGGAGACAAGGAAAACAGCAATACAGACAGTGCGCTTGTTTCCACCAAAAGAAGTCTGATTTTCAATGAGCTGAATAAATCCCTGTATCAGAAATTTTTCATGACCACAGAAGAATTGCAGGCCTGTCGTGACGGTTATCTGTATGTACATGACATGTCCGCAAGACGTGATACCATGAACTGCTGTCTGTTTGATGTGGAAGGTGTTCTGAAGGGCGGATTTGAGATGGGTAATCTCTGGTATAATGAGCCCAAGACACTGGATGTGTGTTTTGACGTGGTGGGAGATATCGTTCTCAGTGCAGCAAGCCAGCAGTACGGCGGCTTTACCGTCCCCAATGTGGAAAAGATTCTGGAACCCTATGCAGAAAAGTCCTATGAAAAATACAAATCCAAATATATGGGCTTTGGTCTGGATGAGGTAAAGGCCGAAGAGATTGCACTAAAAGATATTGAGAGAGATTTCCGTCAGGGATTCCAGGGATGGGAGTATAAGTTCAACACCGTTGCATCCAGCCGCGGCGATTATCCCTTTATCACCATGACTCTCGGCAATGGAACCGGCCGTTTTGCAAAGATGGCATCCCGTATCATGTTTGAAGTCCGTGCCGGCGGTCAGGGCAAGAAAAACTGCAAGAAACCGGTACTGTTTCCGAAGCTGGTATTCTTATATGACGAAAACCTTCATGGTCCCGGCTGCGAACTGGAAGATATTTTTGAAGCAGGTATCGACTGCTCCAGCAAAACCATGTATCCCGACTGGCTGTCTCTGACCGGAGAAGGCTATATTGCCAGCATGTACAAAAAATACGGTAAAGTCATCAGTCCCATGGGCTGCAGAGCCTTTCTGTCACCCTGGTACGAAAGAGGCGGCATGGAACCGGCAGATGAGCAGGATACACCTGTATTTGTGGGACGATTTAATATCGGTGTGGTTTCCCTGCATCTGCCCATGATTCTGGCAAAAGCACGTCAGGAAAGCAGAGATTTCTATGAGGTACTGGATTACTATCTGGAACTGATCCGCAAAATCCACATCCGAACCTATGCATATCTTGGGGAAATGCGTGCATCCACCAATCCCCTGGCATATTGCGAAGGCGGTTTTTACGGTGGACATCTGGGTATCCACGACAAGATCAAACCGCTGCTGAAGTCAGCCACCGCATCTTTCGGTATTACAGCGTTCAATGAACTGCAGGAACTGTACAACGGCAAATCGCTGGTGGAAGACGGTCAGTTTGCACTGGATGTACTGACTCACATCAATAAAAAGGTTGATGAATTCAAAAAGGCAGACGGTAACCTGTACGCCATTTACGCAACCCCTGCAGAGAATTTATGCGGTCTCCAGGTAAAGCAGTTCCGTAAGAAATACGGCATTGTGGAAAATGTTTCGGACCGGGAATACGTCAGCAACGGTTTCCACTGCCATGTAACAGAGGACATTA
Source organism: Lachnospiraceae bacterium (assembly GCA_051879215.1). Lineage (GTDB taxonomy): Bacteria > Bacillota > Clostridia > Lachnospirales > Lachnospiraceae > TWA4. The sequence continues at coordinate 815 of JBJELP010000073.1, read as the reverse complement.
CCCCCATTGAAAAGCAGGACAAGGAATACCGTTTCTGGGAACTGAGCAACGGCGGCAAGATCCAGTATGTACGTTATCCCATTTCATACAATAAAGAAGCCATCCGTTCTCTGGTCCGCAGAGCCATGAAAATGGGATTTTACGAGGGCGTCAATCTCTCACTGGCTTATTGTGATGACTGCGGTTATCAGGAACTGGAAATGGATGTGTGTCCCAAGTGCGGAAGCCGGAACCTGACCAAGATCGACCGCATGAACGGATATCTGTCTTATTCCCGGGTGAAAGGGGATTCCAGACTGAATGATGCCAAGATGGCGGAGATTAAAGAAAGAAAGTCCATGTAGGGTGAGGAATTTAAAAGGCAGGAATTGAAAACAGGATATTACCTGATTTCAACTCCTGCCTTATTTACGTTGTAATTATTTCAGTGTCCTCTAATTTTATAAAGTTTCAATCACTGCAAGCTGTTCCAGGGAAATACCACATTCTCTGTTCAGAGCCTGCTTTACTCTTATTTTCATATCTTCATCCAGCACAGGTCTTGTAGCTTCCGCATGATTCAGAACGGATCTCATACGTTTATCAAGAGAAGCGAAGAATTCGGCATCGCTGTATTTGCCATCTCGTGTTCCGATTCGGGGAGAATACAGGTCACGGAAATCTTCCAGTGTGCAGTCACATTCCATAAAACTTGCTGCATGTCCGCATTCTTCGATTTCTTCGTAATCGATTTGTTCTTCATCAACAATAATAGGAGCCAGTGCGATCCGGCACTGTCTGATGATCTCTGCATCGATCAGGAGTTTATCAAAGGA
>JBJELP010000072.1:0-15374 GCA_051879215.1 Lachnospiraceae bacterium | reverse complement strand
AAAAATGCAGAAAATATGGAAAAAATGCAATTTGTCAAAACGAATGGCTGCGTTCGTGCTTGGAACTGTCATGATGCTGACCGGATGTTCCGGAACCGGCGGATGGAATTCGTCGTCCGGAAAGACAGAGGAGCCGGTTGCCAGCCGTCTGAGTTATGCTTTGAATACGGAGATACAAATTGATCTTTATGGTACAGAAGAGGGGATTCATTACACGGAGAAAGAATATGACGAAATCCTGACGGAATGTCTCAGTATCTGCAGCAGGTATGAGAAAAAACTTTCCAGAACCATAGAGGACAGTGAAATTTCTCTTTTGAATGCGAAGAAGGAAGCAGAATTGTCAGAAGATACCCTGGAATTGCTGGAAAAAGGGTTATATTACAGTGAGATTTCAGAAGGAGCCTTTGATATTACCATTGAACCGATTTCATCCCTTTGGGATTTTTCCTCAGGAGAAGGTACCGTACCGGATGCAGCATTAATTGAGAGCAGACTTCCCTATGTGGACTATCATAACATTCAGATAGAAGAAAATCATGTAAGATTAGGTGAGGGAATGGGAATCGATCTTGGTGCCATTGCCAAGGGCTATATTGCAGATCAGATTAAAAGTTATCTGACGGACATGAAAATCAACAGTGCAACCATTAATCTGGGGGGGAATGTGCTGTGCATTGGAAAGAAACCTTCCGGAAGCGAATTTGGTATCGGAATCAGGGATCCGCAAAATACTGCAGGAATCAAGGCTGCTGTATACGTGGAAGACTGTTCCGTTGTGACATCAGGAACCTATGAACGATATATTGAGCAGGATGGAAAAAAATATCATCATATTCTGAACCCACATACCGGTTATTCCTATGAAAATGAATTGGACAGTGTGACGATTATTTCGGATGTATCTGTAGATGGGGACGGCCTTTCCACCACCTGTTTTGCATTGGGACTGGAAGAGGGATTAGAACTGATCGACAGCATGGATTCCGTATGGGCCATGTTTATCGACAAGGAAGGGAATATCATCTATTCGGATGGATTCAGAGAGAATATTTCCTGTAAGGAATATTAATGTATAAACAATATAAAGATGTTGGGGTCAAAAGACTTTGACCCCAACGTTATGATAACAGATCAGCTGATATTACCATGCTCCCACATGCAGGTTCATGCCTGGATTTGAATTAAAAAAATAAAAAACTCTGTCGCCAACCAATCGACAGAGTTTTTTATTAAGGAAATAATATGAAGGCTTTATCAGAAAATATTCGCGATATTTCTGATGCTGAAATCATTATATCCTGATTTGAAAATGATATCAAATACATCTATAACAATAAGATGTATTGATATAAATTTATATAATAAAATAACTCCATAAAAGAGCAAATATAATGTACGGAATAAAGTACAATATTAAATAAAGAAAAGGAAATTGATATTAATATCACTCCAGACGCGGACAGAGCGATATTAACATATAAAAAAAGAGAAAAGAAAAATTACAGGTTCTATCCGGTAATAAATAAAGGAAAGAGGTTCATATGATTTTATAAAAAGCAGCAGGAGAAAGAACATTTGCTGAATACAATCTGGTTGTTTATGATTGTTGGGGGATATCTGTATGGCGTTGCGACAGGGAATCTTCATCTGATTTCTGATTCTGTTCTTTCCGGAGCGGAAGATGCCGTCAGTATATGTATTACATTATTGGGAGTCGTTTCCTTCTGGTGCGGACTGATGGAGGTTGCTGAGCGTTCCGGACTGGTGGAACAGATGAGCCGCAGGATATGGCCGTTTCTCCATATCATTTTTCCGGATCTGAAGAAATCCGATGCAGCAGTACCGTATATTTCACTGAATTTCATAGCCAATATTCTGGGACTTGGATGGGCATCTACGCCGGCTGGTCTGAAGGCAGTGGAACTGCTGCATCAGGGGAATGGGAAAATAGGAGCGGATTACAATGTCTGTGCATTTCTGGTCATTAACATTTCGTCACTTCAGCTGATTCCGGTGAATGTGATTGCTTATCGGAGTCAATATGGAAGCAAAAACCCGGTGGAAATTGTGGGACCTGCTATTTTTGCTACCGCGATCAGCACGCTGATTGCGGCAATATTCTGCAGATGCATGTATTATTTTGGAAGAAAATAACTTATAATAAAATTATACAGATAAAAAAGTTTTTCATTTCCTGTTTGCAGAGATTTGTTTTGGGACAGGGAACAGAATGCAGGTATGAAAGCAGATTATCGCCAGCTAAAGAGTCTGTTTGGCAACAGGAGGGGTTACGTAATGAAGAAAAACAGTATTTCAGAAGAGAGAGATAGAAGAAGCGGTAATTATGAGATCCTTTGTGATAAATGGAGAAAGATATTTCTTGAGATGGATCATGAAGAATTGATTCAGAGATTTCATCTGGAGAGTGATGAAGAGGCCATGTATGTGATTTATTTTCATGAGAAGTACAGGCTGGATAAGAAAAGCGGAGTACTGACACTGGCCAGCGATCCGGACCGGAAGCTGGTTTTTAATACGGTTATGTCCATTTATAATCTTTTTTATTATTCCAGACCGGAAGCGAAGATAAAAGGGGAGTTTGTTCCCTACCGTCAGGTTAAACGGGCAGCTCCTTTTGCTCCGGCATTTGAGAAAACGATTGTAAAACCGCTTGCCGAAAAATTTAACGGCAGATCGGAATTACTGGAAAAAGCCTGCAAAGCCATGGGAGGGCTACCAATCCGACAGGGAGATGTGGGGTATCAGCTGAATGCCTTTGACTGGATGCCGGTGCAGGTCCTTTTCTGGGATGGTGATGATGAATTTGATGCACAGGCAAATATATTATTTGATGCAGATATTACAGATTTTCTTCATGAGGAAAGTGTATGCTGTATCGGATCGGATCTGGTACGCAGATTATCTGAAGAGGCAGGTCTTGGAGATGTGGATCATCTTCTGGGAAGTGCAATCTGACGGAAGGTTCAGGAGACGGAACTGAATGGGCAGTTTGAGAAATACTATCTGATGATTGTATACAAAGAGGAAACGTCGGGGAAAGGAGTTCAATATGCAGGAACAAAAGAAGCAGAATCCGCTGGGTTGTGCACCAGTGGATAAATTGATGGTTGAGTTTGCCATTCCAAGTATTGTGGCGATGATTGTGGGTGCACTATATAATATTGTAGATCAGTTTTTCATTGGTCAGACGGTCGGTACATTGGGAAATGCGGCAACTAATATTGCATTTCCATTATCCATTTCATGTGTGTCGCTGTCGCTTTTGTTTGGAATTGGCGGTGCGTCCTGTTTTAATCTGACGATGGGACGAGGAGACCGGGATAAAGCCATTTATTTTATCGGAAATGCAGCTGTCTGTCTGTTTGGAAGCGGTCTTATTTTATGTATGATCACACAGATTTTTCTGAATCCCATGCTGAAGGGATTCGGTTCTCCGGCAGATGTTCTTCCCTATGCGAAGGAATACGTTCGTATTACAGCAATCGGGTTTCCATTTCTGATTATTACCAATGGAGGCGGACATCTGATCCGTGCGGATGGCAGTCCCAGGATGACGATGATCTGTAATTTGTCCGGTGCAATTATAAATACCATTCTGGATGCTGTATTTGTCATGGGATTCCGATGGGGAATGACCGGTGCAGCAGCAGCGACTGTAATAGGACAGATTTTTTCAGCCGGTCTGGTATTTCACTATATGTGCCATTACAAAACGGTTCCTCTTGAAAGAAAGCATCTGGCATTAAAGGTGGAGTGTGTGAAAGAGATTGTACGTGTGGGTACGGCACCGTTCTTCAATCAGCTGGCGATGATGGTGGTTCAGATTGTATTGAATAATTCCCTGAGATATTATGGGGCTTTATCGGCGTACGGGGCATCGATTCCCATTGCCTGTGCCGGAATCGTAACCAAAGTAAATCAGGTTTTCTTTTCGGTGATTATTGGTCTTGCCCAGGGGAGCCAGCCCATTGAGAGTTTCAATTATGGCGCAAAACAGTATGACCGGGTAAGAAAAGCATTTCGTCTGGCATTAATATCCGGAGCGGCCATGTCCATGTTTTCCTTCCTGATGTTCCAGCTGTTTCCCAGACAGATTATTTCTTTATTCGGTACCGGATCAGAACAGTATTATCAGTTTGCCGTCAGTTATTTCCGGATTTTTCTGTTTTTCACCTGGGCAAACTGTCTGCAGCCGATTGTGTCCACATTTTTTACCTCCATCGGAAAGGCCTCAAAAGGTGTTTTTCTTTCCCTTACAAGACAGATTCTTTTCCTGTTGCCTCTGATCATAATTCTTCCGTTGTTCATGGGCATTGACGGAATACTTTTTGCCGGTCCTATTGCAGATGGTCTGGCAGCTCTGGTAACAGCTGTTATGGCATATCTGGAGTTTAAACAGATGAAAAAGCTTGAAATGGCACAAATGAATGAAAGGAGTATTGACAAGGAATTGCAATAATGATATAGTACGGGCTAACAGAAGTTTGCCGGTACTAACCAATGCATTTGCTTCTGGAAGCTGAAGAAAGAGGGAAGTGACTTTATGACACTGAGAGAGTTAAAGGTCGGTGAGTCTGCAAAGGTAACGGTTGTTGGCGGTGAAGGTGCCCTGCGGCAGCATTTTCTGGATATGGGTGTAATCCCGGGTGCAGAAGTGACTCTGGTTAAGTTCGCACCCATGGGCGATCCGATGGAACTTCGAATACATGGATATGAATTAACATTACGTCTGGCTGATGCGGAACAGATTCAGGTGGTGAAGACAGACTGGTGGAATGATCTGGCTGAACATTCTGCTTCACAGGAATCCCATGAAGCACATGCTGATCAACAGAAAAAATGCGGAAAAAAGTCACAGAAAAAGATAGAACATCCCGGTCTGGGAGAGGGCGGCAGGTATCATAATAAAGAAGAGGAGAATCCGCTTCCGAAGGATACGGTGCTTCGTTTTGCCCTGGCAGGAAATCAGAATTGTGGAAAAACCACATTATTCAATCAGCTGACCGGCTCCAATCAGCACGTGGGTAATTTTCCCGGCGTTACGGTTGACAGAAAGAGCGGTTCCATCAAGGGATATCCGGATACGGAAATTACAGATCTTCCGGGAATCTATTCCCTGTCCCCCTACAGCACGGAAGAAATTGTGACAAGAGAGTTTATTATTCATGAAAAGCCCACGGGTATTATCAACATTGTGGATGCCACCAACATTGAGCGAAATCTGTATCTGACCATGCAGCTGATTGAATTGGGAATCCCCATGGTACTGGCCTTAAATATGATGGATGAGGTGAAGGGCAATGGCGGCTGCATTTATATCAATGAAATGGAGCAGATGCTTGGCATACCGGTTGTTCCGATTTCTGCATTCCGGAATGAAGGTACAGAAGAACTGGTTCATCATGCCATTCATGTGGCACGATATCAGGAAAAACCGGAACGGCAGGACTTCTGCGGCAAAGATGACAATGGGGGTGCGGTACACAGATGTCTCCATGGCATCATTCATCTGATTGAAGATCATGCGGTTCGGGCCGGAATTCCCACCCGGTTTGCGGCAACAAAGCTGGTGGAAGGCGATGAGAGAGTTCTGAAAGCCCTGAAGCTTTCGCAGAATGAAGAAGAAATGCTGGAACACATTATCCTGCAGATGGAGGAGGAACGGGGGCTTGACCGTGCAGCGGCAATTGCAGACATGCGTTTCACCTTTATCCGGAATCTGGTGGATCAGACTGTGGTGAAACCCAGAGAAAGCAAAGAACATGAGCGAAGCCGGAAGATTGACCGTATTCTGACCGGAAGATATACAGCAATTCCTGCTTTTATAGGAATTATGGGACTCATTTTTTACCTTACTTTCAATGTGATCGGATCCTTTCTTCAGGGCTTGCTTGAGACAGCCATTGAATGGATGACAGGGGGCGTAGATGCCTGTATGACCGCATGGGGGGTAAATCACGTATTGAAGTCCCTGGTTATTGATGGTATATTTAACGGTGTGGGCAGTGTTGTCAGCTTTTTGCCGATTATTGTGACATTGTTTTTCTTTTTATCATTGCTGGAGGATACCGGATATATGGCAAGGGTGGCTTTTGTCATGGACAAGCTGCTGCGGAAAATCGGTTTATCGGGAAGAAGTATTGTACCGATGCTGATCGGTTTCGGATGTACCGTTCCCGGAGTTATGGCCAGCCGTACCCTTCCTTCAGAAAGAGACCGAAAGATGACGATTATGCTGACCCCGTTTATGAGCTGCAGTGCAAAGCTGCCCATTTATGGATTCTTTACGGCAGCCTTTTTCCCGAAACATGGCGGACTGGTAATGATTGCTCTTTATCTGACCGGTATTTTCGTGGGGATTGTGACAGCTGTTGTCACCAATCGAACCTGTTTTACAGGGGAAGCGGTTCCTTTTGTTATGGAATTACCGAATTACCGTTTGCCCGGTTTCAAAAATGTAACCCATCTGCTCTGGGAAAAGGCGAAGGACTTTCTTCAGAGAGCGTTTACGATTATTTTCCTTGCCACTATTGTAATATGGTTTTTACAGACCTTCAGTCCGCATCTGAATATTGCAGCGGATTCACAGAACAGTATTCTGGCCATGGTGGCGGGATGGATTTCTCCGATTTTTGCGCCTTTGGGATTTGGGGACTGGAGAATTTCAACTTCTCTGATTACCGGATTTATGGCCAAGGAAAGCGTGGTTTCCACCATTTCCATTTTGTTTGGGGCAACTGAAAATCTGATGGCAGTATTGACTCCTGTGGCAGCAGCTTCTCTTCTGGTGTTCTGTCTGCTGTATACACCCTGTGTGGCAGCGATTGCATCTGTTAAAAGAGAACTGGGAACCGTTTGGGCGGCAATTATGGTGTTTGGACAGTGCGCAATTGCATGGGTCTGTGCATTTCTTGTACATATGATTGGCACGATTATTTTCTGATAACTGTGGTGCAGCAAAGAAGTATCAGATCAGTATGCTTCACGCAGATTGACAAACTGTTTCATACAGAATCAATGCCCGCAGCTGAATAGAAAGAAGATAATAAAAGAGCACATCTGATCATGAATGGAATCGGAAAGGGAGGACTTGTATATGACAGCAGAAAAAAATCAGAATATTCCTTATCCCGCAGGAACAGAGATCTCCTTTGACGGCGCAGTGAATTTTCGCGAACTGGGAGGATACAGGACACAGGATGGACGAATGGTCAGATACGGATGCTTTTACAGGGGCGGCAATCTGGATGCGCTGACGGGAGAATCGGATCGGAAAAAGCTGGATGAACTGCAACTGAAAATGGTGCTGGATCTCCGAAGTAACGGGGAGAGCGAAATGCATCCCGATCCGTTGCTGGATGGTGTGAAGCAGGTACGAAAAAGTGCGATTTTCTTTCCGGACGGCAGCGAAGTGGACTTCTCTCCAAAGGGAATCGGCAAACTTGAGACCATCATGAAAGAAATGGAGAAAAAGTTCGGAAAGGAAATGGCCTTTGCACAGCTTTACAAAATCATGCCCTTTGGAAATCCGGCATTTCAGGAATTGTTCCGTGCATTGGAAGAAGATGACATTCCCATTCTGTTCCACTGCTCCGCAGGAAAAGACCGTACCGGAATCGCTGCGCTCCTGATTCTGCTGGCCTTAGGTGTGGATCGGGAAACGGCACTGGACGATTATATGCTGACCAATGTGTGCAGAAAAGAACTGATCGACAAAGCACTGGAAAAACATGCTGATGAAATAGAAAAAGATCCGACGATGAAAGACTTTATCGTATCAATGGAAGGGGTATCCAGAAAGATTGCAGAAACGGCAATTGATGCCATTGAGGAAAGATATGGAAATTATGAAAGGTATTTTGAGGCTGAGTTCGGACTGGATTCGATGCGATTAATGGCATTGCGGGAGAAGTATCTGGTGTAAATTCAGGTGCAGAACAGGTGGAAGAAAATTAGGCAAGTTGTTTCGCCTGTTCCCCGCTATAAAGGATTTTTATTGATTTTTTTGATACAATAGCGTTCATCTGAATGGTGGGCGTTATTTTTTTGAAAAAAATTTCAAAAAGCACTTGACATCCTCATATATAGGTGTTATATTACGCATAGAACAAAGAGAACAGATGGAACAAAAAAGAAAAGAACGTTCCGGTGCTCTCCGGTATGAATCACTTCGAGCAGATCTTTGGTATCTCATACATAAAGATTCCGGATGCGGTTTATACTGGTTCATGTAACTATATTCCTGCACAATTTGCAGATAAAACTATAGAATATATTAGAAAAGGAGCGTTGTTTATGTTTATGCCTAGTATTTTTGGTAGAGATATGTTTGATGACTTTTTTGGTGATTTCCCTTTTATGAGTTCAGCAGTTCGTACCGGAACCGATGGCCTGATGAAGACAGATGTAAAAGAAATGGATCAGTGCTATGAACTGACCATGGATATGCCGGGAATTCAGAAGGAAGATGTTAAGGCTGAACTGAAGGATGGCTACCTTACCGTTCAAGCTGAAACGAAATCCAATGAAGATCAGAAGGATGAACAGGGCAAATATATTCGCCGTGAGCGTTATTACGGCAGTGCAAAGAGAACCTTCTATGTTGGTGATGCAGTGAAAGAAGAGGATATCAAAGCAAAATTTGAAAACGGTACTCTGAAGCTGCTGATTCCCAAGAAACAGGCACAGCCCGAAGTGGAGCAGAAGAAGTATATCGCCATTGAAGGCTAATATGATATATGACTTTCGTTAATTAGCTGTCTCTTCAGGCGTATTAATGAAGCGGGTTGATTTGATAAAAGAAATCATATAAATGATCCCACTGGTATGAATAACAGTTATACCCATAATGGCCGGGTGGGTATCCCCCCACCCGGCTTGTGATCAGCAATTAATATTGATAAAATATTTATGATACCAGGGGGTCAAAGGCTTTTGCTCCCTAACAATTATAATCATATTTTAGGAGTTGGTTTCGTAAATGTAAATTGCAAGGATAAGGGGTATAGCATATGGAAATCAGACAGCTTCAGTATTTGACAGAGAGTGTGAAAAGGAAATCCTTCAGTCAGGCAGCAAAAGTATTGTATACGACACAGCCGAATATCAGTAAAAGCATCCGTAAGCTGGAGAGCGAGCTGGGAGTGGAGCTGTTCCGGCGGGGGAATGTGGGCGTAGAACTGACAGAAGAAGGAAAAATCGTATATGATCAGGCATTGCAGATTCTTCAAAGTGTGAAACAGATGGAAGAACTGATTTACATAGATAAACATCAATAATATTACAGGCATCGCAGGGGCGGTGTCTTTTTTTATTGATGGCATTAAAAAATGTTCCGCAAGGATGTGCAGGCAGGTTTCACGTGCATTTGAGTTTGAAACTTGAAAAAAGCATATCAGAGTTTTATAATATGATATCAGGGTCAAAAGGTCATGTATTTTATACCAAATAACATTTCAGGAGGAAAGCAAAAATGGATTTACTGGAAACTATGCTGAATCGCAGAAGCGTAAGAAAGTATACAAAGGATCATATTCCCGGAGAAGTTCTGCAGCGGATCATTGAAGCGGGACTGGCTGCCCCCACCGGACGGGGAAAGCAGGAATGGGAGTTTATCATTGTACAGACCAGAAAAAAACTGGATCAGATGGCCAAATGCCGTGATCACGGTTCATCCATGCTGATGAACGCAGATTGTGCAATTGTTGTACTTGGTGATGAACTGGAATCAGATGTGTGGACAGAGGACTGCTCCATTGCAATGGCTTATATGCATCTGATGGCTGACAGCCTTGGAGTTGGCAGCTGCTGGATTCAGGGGCGTAATCGGGTGGCAGAGGATGGAAGAACCACAGAAGAATACCTGAGAGAGCTGCTGGGATTCCCGAAAACATTCCGTCTGGAGGCGATTCTCTCTCTGGGTATGCCGGAAGAACATCCGATGAAGAGACATGTGGATCAGCTTCCCATGGATCATGTCCATATGGAAAGATATTAGTTTCGGAAGAACAATGTGTTCCGAACCAATTATTACGTCAAAAAAATCCTCCGTATGCTTGCAACATACGGAGGATTCACAGTTTTATGCCTCGCCTGTAGGAGGCAGCCTTTTTTCAGCAACAGCCCCTTCATTCACCCTATTGGTGACATCATCTTCTGACCGGTGCTGTAAATAAAGAGATAACTCCGACAACGATCAGGATTGGAAGAGCAAGTGTGATCAGTCCGGACAATGCCATGAAAATCAAAGTGAATGGCAGGAATACAAGGGTTAAAAGGATTTTTGCAATCCCCCATGCTGCTTTGAGACTGAATAGAAAAAGCTTTCCAAAAACACAAATCATTAAAATTGTAAAGATTAACGTTAACATAATATTTGCCTTTCTGCAGATCTGGTATATTGATTTTTCTGATATCGGGAGTCAACTTTTGCTCCTGTGATACAAACGGATTTCTTTGCGTTTCATGCTTCCGAACGCTTTGTATCATGTAATTGTTCTGCTGATTACAGGATAGCAGGACAATTGGAAAAAGTCATAAAAAATCAGGCATTTTCCAGTTTTGCAATGGCATCGTTCAGGCGGGAAAGGGTTTTTTCTTTGCCCATCATGGCAGCCAGATCGGTGCCGCCGCCGGGTGTGCTCTTTAAGCCGGATAATGCAATTCCAAGAGGATAGAGAAGCCATCCGTTCTTTACTTCCATTTCCTTTGCTCTTTCCGCACACTTTTCGAAAATCACATCTTTGTTCCAGTCTTCCAGATTTTCCAGAATGGTCCGGATTTCTTTCAGGGCGGTCAGAGATGTTTCAGCAGTGGTTTTCTGTTTTTTGTTTACATAGAATGAGATATCGTATTCGGGCATTTCATCGATGAATGTGATTCTCGGCGGAATGTCGCTTAATACTTCGCATCTGGGATGCAGGTTTTTGCAGAGCAGTTCGATATCAATATCGCTGGATACAACAGAGCGAATCCAGGGGGTGGCTGCTTCTACAAATTCTTCCGTAGTCAGGTTTTTAATATATACAGAGTTGATATATTTTAACTTGACCGGGTCAAAGATGGCAGGGGACTTGGAGATCCGGGCAGGATCCCACGCTTTAATCATTTCTTCCAGAGAGAAGATTTCCTGTTCACCCACAGGGCTCCAGCCCAGCAGCAGCAGATAGTTCAGGACGGCAGAGCTTAAATAACCCTTTGCGATCAGATCCTGATAGCTGGCATCACCGTTTCGTTTGGAAAGCTTGCTGTGTTCGTCCTTCATAACCGGCGGGCAGTGGATATAGGTGGGTTTATCCCAGCCAAATGCATCGTAAAGCAGGTTATATTTGGGAGTAGAGGAAATATATTCATTGCCGCGTACAACGTGGGTGATCTGCATCAGATGATCGTCCACAACGTTTGCAAAGTTGTAAGTGGGCATACCGTCTGTTTTGATCAGAATCTGATCTTCCAGTTCTTTGTTTTCCACTTCAATATGGCCATAGATCAGGTCGTCAAAGGAAGTAACACCGTCTAAAGGCATTTTCTGACGGATGACATAGGGAATTCCCTTTTCCAGATTTTCTTTGATTTCTTCCGGGGACAGGTCACGGCAATGTCTGTCGTAATGACTGATTTCTCCGGCAGCAGCCTGTTCTTCATGAAGAGCATCCAGACGTTCTTTGGAACAGAAGCAGTAGTAGGCGTGACCGCTTTCCACCAGCATTTCTGCGTATTTTTTGAAAAATCCCTGCCTTTCGGACTGTACATAGGGGCCGAAATCGCCGCCGATATCGGGACCTTCATCCCAGGTCAGGCCGGTTTCCTTTAATGTGCTGTAAATCACATCGGTAGCACCTTCCACATATCTTCCCTGATCGGTATCTTCGATACGTAAGATGAAAGTACCATCTGCATGCTTTGCAGTAAGGAATGTATATAATGCAGTACGAAGGTTTCCGATGTGCATGTAGCCTGTGGGGCTGGGTGCAAATCTTGTTCTTGCTTTTTTGCTCATAATTGCTTCTCCAATCGGTTTTAAAATATGAGAAATAATCCGCAGAAAACGGATGCTGCGGGTTATTGCGAAACATGTTTGTCATTCCGCTTTTTGTACCGGAATGAGGTGCAACTTACATTATAAAATGGATGGGAAAGGCCTGTCAATAGTTTTGCGGGAAAGGAATCGGGTCGGAACAGTGGGAAAACATTAGCTTCGCAAACCGAATCCGGCGACAGGTCTTTGCAAGCGTCGATTTGAACTTGAGGAAGAAAAAACGGTGTGATAGAATAATCAGATGGACTGCCGTGAACAGTGCAAAAAAACAGCGAAGAGAAGGAGAGTCTATGACACAGGATGAAATCAGACAAATGATCGCCGGCAATGCATTTGTCAATGCCAGCGATGTGGAAATTATAGAGAAAGAAGATGGAGAAATAATTACAAGGGTAACACTGGCGGATAAGCATAAAAACCCTTATGGAACCGCCCATGGCGGTTTACTGTATACCATGGCTGATGCAGCAGCCGGTTTTGCTTCCTGCAGGGTGGCAGGACTTCCGGTAACACTTCACAGTGATTTTCATTTTATTAAAAATCAGAAGGAAGGCGTCATCACAGCCCGGGCAAGACTGCTGCAGAAGGGCGGCCGCATCATTTTACTGCGGGTTGGCGTGGAGTCGGAGAATGGTGAACTTCTGGCGGAAGGCACCTTTACGTATTATGATGCCGGAAAAAAGAAAAGACAGGAAGAGGCACGCTGATATAAGCCATAAAGGTTGTTGGTATGGCGCATATTAGTACCACATTTTTACGGTAAGGGTTTTGGGATCGCAGGAATAATAGGTGTGGAAGCTTCCGCTGCGGAAGTGTTCCAGAATCATATTTCCATAGAGTCCTTTCTGTAATTGTATGGTCATTTCTTCAAATGCTTCGTAGGAAGAAAACTGACATTGCCAGTATGTTTCCCCGGAGGAAATGCTTCTGGCAATGGCGTCGGTAACCTCGGAAGAAAGGGTGTTATAACAAATGCCATTCATGATGTAGTAATTATAATCGTCCAGTGAACATTCGGGAAGCGGAATTTCATACTCGGATACGGTGCGGTCACGGTACAGGATATCATCATTGCAGCAAAGGTATGCGTAGTTATAGGTGAGTTCATGGGGAATCTCAATCTGCTGCATTTCCGTTTCCGGATTCGTATAGCTGGAAGCGCCGAAAGTGGTGTCCACCTGATAATAATTTCCGTCACATTGAACAATGTTCCAGGCATGACTTCCGCCATCCATGATGGTTCCCGTTACGTATATACAGGGGATTCCAACCTTCTGCAGCAGGTACTGGGTCGCTTTGGCATATCCGGCGCACACACTTTCTTTTATTACCAGAGAACTGAAAATATTCTGGTTGTCTTCCGCATCCGGATTGTAGGATACGGTGTCGATCAGGTATTCAAAAACCCGCCTGATTTTTGAATAATCAGAGGTTTCCTGTGATAAGGTATTCAGAATTTCATCAGCAGCGCAATCGATTTCTTCCATGCGCTGTTCTTTTTTTGCTGCATCGCAGGTGTATTCCGGGTGAAATACAACATAAGAAGGATACACGGAATATTTGTATGAAGAATCAATCCAGAACAGTTCCGGATGGTCGTTCAGAACCATTTCAACCAATGAAACCAGCTGGAATTTGTCGGTATCAAGACGGATATCGGTATCCAGATCCTGATATCCTTTCAGTATTGTCATATAAAGCTGTTTCTGTTCTGTATCCAGCCAATGATAGTAATAGTAAAGAGAATCGTCGGGTTCGTCTATGGCTTCTTCGGATTCTTCATGGGTGCCGGAGAAACTCTCGGTATCTGCTGCAGAGACCGTTTCGGAGCGTGTTTCCGGCTGAAGGGCTGAAATGGAGTCAATTTTCTTCAGGAGATCCGATGAACCGCAGGATGCAACCAGCGATATGGTCATAATCAGAAAAAACAACGATACGATGTGTCTGAAAATGGACGAATGGTCTTTTTTTTGTATCATTTCCCTATCCTCCTTTCCGAAATTCTGTCTGTATGTTTTCTCAAATTTTCTGTTGCGGATTGTCCAGAAGCAGAGAAATTCTGGAAATCTCTTTTTCAATCAGCTGATGCAGCTGTTCCCAGTCAAAAACTTTCAGTTCAGGCGGCTTGGTATCATCGGATCCGTCTTTCATCTGATCAAAGGAACTTTGAATACTGTGCTGCAGGTATTCAATCACTTCATGCATGTCATTATAATTCACTTCATCCGGAACTTCTTCGAGTGCTGGAGGCAGTTTGGGAATCTGGATGGAGTAGTTTGAAATAAGAAAAGCATTCAGCGTGGTGTAATCGCCATACATGTAATCATCCGAGAAAAACTCCATGGGATTCACCCATTTTCCGGTTTTATGGATATGGGCCCATTTCATGTCAGTCCAGTTTTCTGTCGGTTTCCGGTTTTCATCATAAAGGGAGACGCTGTTCACCAGAATCGTATCCAGAAAATGATAATCCAGATTCAGATGCATATAATATCCAAACAGAACAGGATGTTCCGGCGATACGGGATATTTGGCTGCAAAATCCTCCGGATGCGGATAGGTAAATATCATTTTCTTTTTCAGGCGGTGTCTGAAGTGAGAAAAGGTTTTATCCTTTGCGGTGTCCGGCAGGAGACAACCGATGAGAAACTGGTTTTTCCACTCATCAGAACAGTCTTTCAGCAATGTATTTTCATATTTCTGTAAAAAAAGATTTCCTTCCAGTAAATGCAGCAGATATCCGGGCAATGTAAACATCTCCTTTATGATTTTATAATACAGTTTATCATACAATGGGTGATTTGGAAAAGGAATCTGACGAAATATTATTCATTTACAAAAACGATATTCATCTATACAAATTTTAAATAGATAAATGGAACGTATGTGCAAAATGACTAATTATTATTCATTTATTCATTATTATTGGTAAAAATAACAGTGCACTTTCACGATGTGAAGGCCGTCATTTATAGATAAACAAGAAAATAAGATTTTATTAAATAATTTATTGAAAATATCGATTAGACTTATTGATTATATAACATTATAATAGAGCCACAATTCAATATGGTATTCATGAAAATCCGAGCTTTACCGAAGGGGTAACTGCCGATAGGGTACTGACCGCTATAATTCAGTGCCTTCCTGCATGACTTTTATCATGCCTTTTGAAAAGGACTTTCGTTGATACCCCTTTTAAGAGGAGGTAAAAAGATGAGCGTTGCGAAAACAACCATACCTTTCAACGGAACTCCCGAGCAGGAAGCGGAACTGAGAAAACTGATCGCTGCTCATAAGGGCCAGAAAGGTG
>JBJELP010000071.1:0-3404 GCA_051879215.1 Lachnospiraceae bacterium | reverse complement strand
TCTTTATTGGGATAAATTCTGTATTTATATGCCTTTAACATGAACTGTCGCCTCCCTTATCAGCCCTGATTTTCTAGTATAAGCCATAATTAATACCTTTATGTTAGACGCAGGATAAATTTTCATTCTGCGAGGCGAAGGAATGAGGCGTAGCGGTGGCTACGGCGATTGACGACAACGATGCAGGTGGAAATTTAGACAAGTATAACATAAAGTTTATTAGTATGGCTTATACTATGTATTCCCTCAGCATTTCTTCTGAAATATTCTTCCAGAATCTCCATGGGGATCTGATACCTTTCACTTGCTTCTTGCCGAGTCATCCGATTTTATCACTTCCTTTTCAAACAACAGGATTCCATAGGAATCCAGAATATCATGAAATATCATTTCTGCAGTTCTTCACAAATTCAATGAATTGGTGTGCTGCCCGGGATGTCAGCTGGTTCTTTCTCCATACAAGTACTGCCCCCGTATCAATGGCAGATGAAAGCGGGATAAAGCGAAGATTACCGAATGCATTTTCCAGTTTAATACATAATGCCGCACCGATCCCATTTTCTACCATCACCGCTGCATTATTAATCAGATTATACGTGGCAACGACATGAATCTGATCATAATAATCACCAAACCAGTTTGCCAGTTCATTCTGCACCAGTGCACGTTTTACCATTATCAGCGGAATATATATCAGATCAGCCGGGGTGACGGTATCCTTCTGAGCCAGTTCGGAATCCTGCCGGACCAGAACTCCCCATCTTTCCCGTTTCTCAAGCCGGACAAAATTATATTTTGAAATATCCACCGGCTCCATCAGAAGTCCGATATCCAGTAAGCCTCTGTCCAGCCGTTCTTTGATATCATCGGCATTTGCCGTGTAGAAATCATACCGGACACCGGGATATTTTTTCTGAAACAGGGAAATGATCTTTGCCAGACTCTGTACATTTCTGCTTTCCCCGCTCCCGATGGCAATTTCACCAGCCAAGTTATCCTCTTTATGATGAAACTCATTCTCCGTTTTATCTGCCAGCGAAACAATATCCTGTGCCCGTTTTCTTAACAGCATTCCATCCTCCGTCAGCCGTATACTGTGATTGCTCCGCTGAAACAGCTTCACACCAAGTTCTTCCTCCAGCTGCATCAGCTGCCTGGAAAGAGTGGGCTGGGTCACATGCAGAAGTTCCGCTGCCCTTGTAATATTTTCTTCTCTTGCAACCATTAAAAAATATCTTAAAACTCTGATTTCCATATATATCACCTCATTCAGCTAAATATAACATCCATTTTCGTGATATACAAGACACGAATTTCAGTAACTATTTCTATTGGTTGTACCCACATTGTATCTCCTGCATACAGAGATGTCTAATGCCTATATTAAATCACAAGAAATGCCTGAAATAAACTGTGATAACTTTACAATCAAAAAAGGAGAGGCAAAGCCTCTCCCTGATCCTGCAGCTGGTATTTGCTTTTGTCTTCTATATTCTGAACAGATGAGAGTTTCTAATGCTGCAAACATATATTGTCAAAAAAGACTTATATTACCCTGAATGTTTTCCACTTTCCGGATTTCTGTCTCCAGATGAAAAGTACAGCACGAATGACCCAGTCACAGACCATTGCAACCGCAATGCCGATAACACCCATTTGCAGTGTAATTCCCAACAGATAAGACAAAAACAGGCGTACTGCAATCGTGGATATTACAGATACATACATTGTGAATTTCACATCTCCCGCTGCCCGTAATCCATTGCTGAGAGCTCCGGAGAACGGGAACGCGACTGCATTAAACAGATTATGAATCAGTACCAGCCAGATCACAAGCTGTTTTGTTTCCGGCTCGAGGGCATAGAACCGCAGGAAAGCAGGAGTCAGAAGAAAAGTCAGAAGATTCCATGCGGTAGAAATAAGAAGTGTGATCCTCGTCAGTTTCTTAAAATAATGATCTGCCGCCTTTGTATCACCATTCCCCATACACTGTCCGATTACCGTAATAAACACCGGTCCCATGGAAACACCAGCCAGCGCTGCCAGCGACCAGATACTTTGTGCCACACCATTTGCAGCGATCTGATACGTACCAAACAGTGCTACAATACTGCTCAATGCAACCTTCACCAACTGAAAAACACCATTTTCCAATCCGTTGGGAATGGCAATGTTCAAAATATGCTTCATCAGGCTTCCATTCCACCGGAAAATCCATCCGCAGCGGTATATGACTTCATTTTTCTTCTGAAAGCACAGCCATGTAATTACCACTGCGGAGAAGGTTCGGGCAATCAGAGAGGGGTACGCTACGCCTGCCACACCTGCCTTCAGGACGAATACGCCGATTACATTTCCAATCACATTGATGATATTGGAGGCTATGGACAGGTACATCGTTACACTGGTCCTGCCAATGCTTCGGAACAATGCCGCACCGGAATTGTAAATTGCCAGTGCCGGATATGAATACGCAGATACGTAATACAGGCCTGCATAACATCTTCCTCTACTTTTCCAAACATCAGCCCCAGCATTCTCTCATTCCCAATGAGCACAAATACCGCAATTAATATAGAGAACGCTGTGGAAAAGGACAGGAGCTGGCTGGCAGATTCTCCGGAAGCCTCTGCTGACCGTTTCCCGATATACTGGCTGATTACGACCGCGCCGCCGGAAGCCAGTGCGGTAAACAGATAAACGAATATGGTGTTAAACTGATTTACCAGAGAAACCCCTGATACCGCTGCTTCACCGGCATAGCTTACAATCAGAGTGTCTGCCAGTCCCACCAGCATCACCAGCAGCTGTTCCAGAAACAGCGGAATAATCATTGCCCTCAGACTTTTGTCTGAGAACAGAACCGTTTGCTGATCCATTTTACGCCTCCTTCGTTTTTGCCCGCAAAGAAAACGCTTTACCGATTCCTCTGGTAATACAAAAACCAGCCAAAGTCCAAAAGCCCATCATGCCTGTATACTCGATGAATACAGATAAAGGACTTTGCTCAAAATCAAAGAATACGAATTGATTTCTGAGAAACATATACGAAACGATGTCCTTCCGGATGAAGCAACACAATCCATATCCGGCAATCGCAATCACAGCCAGCCACAGCATCCAGGAGAGTATACCGGAGAGCTTTTTGCCTTTCAGAAATCTGCGGAACATGCCCATAATCATTCCCCAGTGCATTCCCAGATGAATACTCATAAGAACAAAGCCCCAGTAGGAAGCTGCCATGTGCATACTTCTTGCTGCTGCCATTGGTCCGTGAATGGGAAGTGCGGCAAATACATGCCGGGACATTACAATACCGCTGAAACCAAGGCACAGTATGGAAATCAGAACGCTGACATTAACGATTGTCTGTACGATACGCAATAGATTGTACTTTCCTTTCA
>JBJELP010000070.1:12548-15530 GCA_051879215.1 Lachnospiraceae bacterium | reverse complement strand
TTACACCTTAAACCGATATCCCACGCCCCAGATGGTTTCAATGTACTGCGGCTTGGATGTACCGTACTCGATCTTTTCACGGATTTTCTTAATATGTACGGTTACAGTTGCAATATCCCCTTCGGGATCCATTTCCCAGATTTCTTTGAAAAGCTCTTCTTTTGAAAATACCCGGTTGGGATGCTGTGCAAGAAAACAGAGCAGATCAAATTCCTTCGTGGTAAATGGTTTTTCCACATTATTGACAAAGACCCTGCGGTCTGTCTTATCGATCTTCAGTCCCCGGATGGTCAGAATATCATTTCCCGTTATGGCACTGTTGATCAATCTTTCATATCTCGCAAGATGGGCCCTCACACGAGCCACCAGTTCACTGGGACTGAACGGTTTTGTAATATAATCATCGGAACCCAGTCCCAGCCCGCGGATCTTATCGATATCATCTTTTTTGGCAGATACCATGATAATCGGCGTATTTTGTTTACTGCGAATCTGTTTGCAGATTTCAAACCCGTCTACCCCCGGAAGCATCAGATCCAGGATATAGAGGTCAAACGACTCATTTAACGCCCGTGCCAGTCCCTCTGTACCGTCGCTTGCAACCTCCACATCAAATCCGCTGATTTCCAGATAATCCTTTTCCAGTTCTGCAATGGCTTCCTCGTCCTCTATAATTAATATTCTACTCACTACGTACCTCCTGATATTTTCTCAAAGCAAAGTGCATGACAGTACCGGTTCCTTCTTTACTGGTGGCCCATATCTGTCCTCCATGATCTTCAATTATCTTATGAACAATGGAAAGGCCGATACCGCTTCCTCCTTTACTGGAACTTCTTGCTTTATCTGTCCGATAAAATCTGTCAAATATATACGGAAGATCTCTGGAGGCAATGCCGCGTCCGTTATCTTCGATCTCCACTTCAATAAAATCACCCAGCTCCTTGATCCGCATATTAATGATGCCCTTCGGTTTATCCATATACTTGATGGAGTTGCTGATAATATTGTTGATTACACGCTTCATCTGTTCTGCATCTGCAATCACTGCCACATCCGGATCACAGAAATTCATATACTGCATGGCAATTCCCTGTTCCTCCAGATCAATCATCAGTTCCTCACTGCAGTCTCCAAAATAATCGGTTACATTGATTGGTTCAAAATTATAGGGAATTTTATTGGTGTCAATTTTGGAATAGAAGGTCAGTTCATCAATCAGTCTGTCCATATCATTGGCTTTATTATAAATCGTGCGAACATATTTTTCCAGTTTTTCCGGTGAAGACGCAACTCCATCCATGATTCCTTCCACATAACCCTTGATCGCTGTGATCGGTGTCTTCAGATCGTGGGAAATATTACTGATCAGCTCTTTGCTGTCCTCGTCATTCTGAATTTTCTCTTCTGAATTTTCTTTCAGACGGCGGCGCATCTCCTCAAAGTCCATACAGAGACTGCTGATTTCATCACCTTCTGCTTCATACTTCAGCTCATAATCCAGATTTCCGTTGCTGATTTCTCTGGTTGCTTTCTGCAGCTTACTGATGGGAATCAGAATGGAGCTGTAGATCCAGACGATCATCAGGATGGCTGTTGAAGTCATAATAATCGTAATACTGACAGCCAGCTCCATATAAATACTTTTCAGCGGGGATATCCTTATAATCGGAGTAATTATAAAAAGAGTACCCTTCCGACCATCGTTAAAGATAAAATCCCTGTTTCGCAGCAAACAGTTGGTGATTCCTCCCGTATACATGCTCAGATCATCCTGGTTCATCGAGTTCCCATAGCCGGGAAGCTGACTTAACAGCTGGGAGGACCAGTTTTTCTCTGAGCCAAAATAAACAAATTCATCTTCACTGCGCACTGCCAGAAAGGAATAATAAGGCTCAATCTTTTCATTCAGCTGTTCCAGATAGGAAGAATCATAAAACTGCTCTGTCTTTTTTTCCAGATCATCCATTACCACGTCCTCTGCCTTTCTTGCCAGCTGATCAAAAAGGACAACGGCATCGGTCTCCATCAGCTTCCGCCCATTTTCCGTATCCACCCCAAAGGCATCCTGAAGAATACGGGTCTGATATCCGTTCAGTACCTGAAAACATATATATACCATACAACCTGGTACAATCAGCATAATAAAAAAGGCGACTGCCAGCCGGTTCCGCAGTTTCATCCAAACTTCCTCCCTTTATGTAAAACTCCTTTCGTACCTGCAAAAGAAGTGACTTTCCGAACCCAGATCCTCAATCCTTTATCAGTATAACACAACCGGACTTCTTCATGTGAAAACAAAGTCTGAATTATATATAAAATTTTTATAAACTCAGCAGAGAAGGATACAGACAGGTGAAACCGGAGGTTAGTCTATGTCTTCAGATTCCAGAAAACAGATATTTATAACCACTGACCAGAGAATTGGATAAATCTGCCGCCTGATGCGCAGATTTATCCAATTCAGAAGAAATTTCTTTGAAAAATGACCGGAGTGAAGCACCTGGAAACCGTATTTTGGCTAAGGGAAGCTGATTCTCCTCTCTTTTATCCAAAAAAGCAGAAGTTTAATAACCTTCGACTGGTAGATTGGATATTTCTGCTGTCTGATGCGCAGATTTATCCAATACAGAAGAAATTTTTTTAAAAAATGACCAGGGTGAAGCACCTGGAAGCCGTATTTTGGCTAAGGGAAGCTGATTTTCCTCTTTTTTTCCAAAAAAGCAGAAGTTTAATAATCTTCGACTGGGGGGTTGGATATTTCTGCCGCCTGATGCGCAGATTTATCCAATTCAGAAGAAATTTCTTTGAAAAATGACCGGAGTGAAGCACCTGGAAACCGTATTTTGGCTAAGGGAAGCTGATTCTCCTCTCTTTTTTCCAAAAAAACTGAAGTTCTATAACCTCCAACTGGAGAATTGGATAAATCTGCCGCCTGATGCGCAGATTTATCCAATTCAGAAGAAATTTCTTTGAAAAATG
>JBJELP010000070.1:11213-12448 GCA_051879215.1 Lachnospiraceae bacterium | reverse complement strand
TCTGCCGCCTGATGCGCAGATTTATCCAATTCAGAAGAAATTTCTTTGAAAAATGACCGGAGTGAAGCACCTGGAAACCGTATTTTGGCTAAGGGAAGCTGATTCTCCTCTCTTTTTTCCAAAAAAACAAAAGTTTAATAACCTCCGACTGGGGGTTTGGATATTTCTGCTGCCTGATATGCCGATTTATCCAATACAGAAGCTGAAGAAATAATTTGTATGACAGCCCTGGCACATGTTATACTTCTGCTGTATAGTTATACTGTCTCCTGTTCCTGACAGAATTTGCCGCATAGCTGCATCCGTATTTTGCAGTACAGCAGGAAAATGTTTGCTTCACAAACCGAATCCCCGGCGCCAAATCTCCGTAAACGTCGATTAAAAAAAAGAAAGATCGCATGGAACGGGATTCTTTTACATCTGATAGAAATGAGGTTTATAACATGAGTAAATTTGATTCATTATTAAAAGAAATTCCGCTGACAGAAGTCGGTAATGTAAAGATCGGCAATGCGGAGGATATAGAACATGCCACCGGATGTACGGTAATTATCTGTGAAGACGGAGCACCTGCCGGTATAGATGTCCGGGGCGGAGGTCCTGCTTCCCGGGAAACGGAACTGCTGAATCCGGTTGCCAATTGTCAGGCGGTACATGCTGTTCTTTTAAGCGGAGGCAGTGCTTTTGGTCTGGATGCCGCTGGTGGTGTGATGGAGTATCTCGCAGAGAAAGGGATCGGTTTTGCCGTAGGCAATGTCCGTGTGCCGCTGGTGGTGCAGTCCTGTATTTTTGATCTTCTTTTTGTTTCTGACAAAGTAAAACCGGATAAGGCCATGGCTAAGGCCGCCTGTAAAGCCGCTGAAAAGAACTGTCCCACAGAAGGCAACGTGGGCGCAGGCTGCGGTGCTACAGTTGGTAAAATCGGCGGTCCGGCATACTGCATGAATTCCGGTCTGGGCATGTACGCCGTGCAGCTGGGTGAACTGAAAGTGGGGGCTATCGTATCTGTCAATGCCTTTGGCGATGTCTACGATGAAGACACCAATCAGATTCTTGCCGGCATGAGAACGCCTGACAACAAAGGTTTTTATGACAGTGAAAAAGCCATGTATGAACTTTATGAAAAAATGTCCATGGAGAAAAAAGATTCAGCAGAAGCAAAGAATGCAACCGACGCAACAGAAAATGGCATAACAGACACCGCAAAAAACAGTGTAACAAACATCACAGAAAAC
>JBJELP010000070.1:0-11113 GCA_051879215.1 Lachnospiraceae bacterium | reverse complement strand
TTTTACTCCTGTGCTGCGATAAAATGAAGCAATGCTTTCCCAATCAGTGTAACCAGTACGGCACATACAATGGCCTCCGGAATTCCGTTTCCGATTACAACAGCCATAATTGCAGCATAAAGAGCGCCTGCAATATTGGCAGCCTCTGCATACTGTGCACCGAAAAAGATGTAGATTCCTCCCATAACCAGTATGGTATTGGTCATGGAACCTGCAATTCCCGCAATGGGAAGGGCCACAGATTCTTTCATACGACGTTTGCCTCCAAGTACCTTCATCAGCATGGCAAATACATAATATGCCACGATGCCGATCAGGATTCTGGGTACAAAGCAGATGATCAGACTGAAGAAATTACCGTCACCGATGGGCGAAAAGGGTGAAAAACAAAAGGATGTCAGGTTCGGCTGAAAGGTAGCCTTCAGACAGCTGGTCAGACCGAATATGAAGCCGAGAAAGGCTCCGGATGAAGGTCCCAGCAAGACAGCCCCGATGATGACCGGGATGTGAATGGTGGTTGCGCTCACAAAGCCAAGATTAATATAGCCCAGAAAGGGTACGTTGGCCATGAGGATGATTATTGCCGCAAAAACAGCGGTCAATACCATTTTCTGTGTTTTGTTTTTGAATTGATACATATTACCTCCTGCTGCTGTTTCTTCCTTGAATACAGCGCAATTATGTAGTCAGACGGATATCCTGTCTGCCAAAGCTATTATAACAACCACCGTGAAAATGTCAATTGGTTGATCCGGTATTTTCCAATGTACTTTCCGGATATGTCCTCCATACCATCGGTATCACCGCAGCATGTAAATCAGATTTTCGTAAAGTCTCTTCTTTACTTCTTCTTCATCCTGCGGCACCTCTTCCTCCGGGCACCCTCCCGGATGCCTGTAGATGCCGTAGGATATCAGCAGATTGAAAAATGCCGTCCGCACGTAATACTCCGAAAGGGCTCCGCTGCAGAGACCTTCTCTGACAGCGCTTTCATATAATAAATCTGTTATTTTCCGCATTTCACGAATGGGAGGTCCGCATTTTTTCAATTCTTCGCGAAACCGAACCGGCATATTTCCCCCGCCCGAAAAAAGTGGAAGCAGCTGTCGAATCAGGTAGTTTTCTTCGCAGGAGCTGTTAAAAATCTGATCCAGAAACGTGTAAACCTTATTCTGAAAGTTTTCTTCAGCGTCCACTTTTTCCCAGACATATCTCAGATTTTCCGCAATCTGATACAGCATGGCTTTAACAATCAGTTCCTCTCTTGATTTAAAATAATCATAGGTAGTTCCTTTTCCGATACCTGCCCGTGATGCAATATCGGCCACCTTCAGCTGTGATGCATCGGCACCCTCCTTCAGGAGGGCACCAACTGCACCGTACAATGCAATCACTTTCGCAGATGAGGGATTCAGATAACTGTAATCCCTGTTATTTTCTTTCTCTTTCATTTCCAATGTGACCATCTTTTCTTACCAGTTCTCTTCCATTTCTGCCAGAGGATCCTTCAGTTCTCTGTTTCGATTAAAAATATCATAAATACAAGGTACCACAAATAATGTCAGCAATGTACCGTAAAGCAGGCCGCCTACTGTTACAATCGCCATGGGTTTGCCCATGGCAGCGCCCATATCCTTGCTGAACACCATGGTTGACATAGCCAGTACAGTGGTCAGCGCAGTCATCAGAATCGGACGGAGACGGGTCATACCGGCTTCCACGATTGCCTCTTTTTTCTCCATACCTGCATACCGGAGCTGATTGATGTAATCCACCATTACAATACCATTGTTAACAATAACACCGGATAACATAACAAAACCGATCAGGGCAATCATGCTGATTTCACTGCCGGTAATCCAAAGACCGAATAAACCGCCGGTAAATGCCAGAGGAATGGTAAACATAATGATAAAAGGCGACAGCAGTGACTGGAACTGGGCCACCATAATCAGATACATGAATGCCAGTGCCAGCACCAGCATCAGTCCGATCTGACCAAAGGCTTCATTAATGGTTTCATCTTCACCTGCCATTTCCCAGCTGCAGCCTGCAGGCACTTCATAATCCTCCATCGCTTTATTGACATCATTGGACACAAGACCGATATTATAACCATCTGCAATGGATGCAGATACGGTCAGATAACGGGTCTGATTGCTTCTGGAAATGGAGTTCAGACCTTCCTCATCAGAAAATGTTACGATATCGCTGAGGCGCACCTCCACATCTTTCTGATCTTTATCTTTACCGGTAATAGTCATTGCCCGAATCTTATCCCGGGTCAGTTCTTCCTGTTCCCCATCAATTACATATACATCATAGTCATATGTATCCGTTGATAATTTCATGGAAGATGAGGCCGCTGCCATTTCCTTCGCCACCGCCTGATACACCTGTGCGGTTGTAAGGCCGTATTCAATGGCTTTTTCACGATCTACAGTCAATCGCAGTTCCGGAGTGGTTTCTTCAATGCCGTCTGATACTTCATCCGTACCTTCTACTGTTTCCAGAATGGCTGCAATTTCTTCTGCAGCGGTCTTCAGATTATCCAGATCACGCCCCTTCACACGAATGGAAATACCGCTGGCAGACAATGCTGACATATCCATGGTTTCTGTATTCACATCCACAGTACAGTCCAGATCAGCTGTACGGTCCAGAATCTCCTGTTTCAATGCATCTCCGGTTAATTTTGCATCCTCTTTCAGAATCAGGTACATGGTGGCTGAATTACCGGATCCGCCTCCCATCATACTGCTCATACTGATGGAACCGCCGCTGGTACCGGCCATAGTACCCACATCACTGATATCTGAAATTTCCAGAATTCTCTCTGTCACCTGATCGGAAACAGCTGCCAGATCGGACAGGGATTTATCATCCGCCACGGAAATCGTAACCGTAGCCTGATTACTGTCCATGGCCGGAATCAGAGCCGTACCTCGTGAAACAGCCAGTGCACCGCTGATCAGAAGAAATACCAGCGCACCGACCAGAACAACCGGCTTAAACCGCAGACACCAGCGAATCATCCTGCCGTAAATCTCCTGTACACGATCCAGCAATGGCTGTGGTTTCTCTTTGGATTTCTTCAGCATACGGGAACTCATCATGGGAACCAGAGTCATGGCCACAACCAGACTGGCAATCAGTGAGTAGGCAATGGTAAGCCCCAGATCGACAAACAGCTGCCTCGTCAGACCTTCGGTAAACACAATCGGCAGGAATACACAGATGGTGGTCAATGTGGATGCAATAATTGCACCTGCCACCTGACCGGCCCCTTCCACTGCTGCCTGCTTGGCAGGAACCCCCTCTCTGCGCATACGGTAAATATTTTCAATTACTACGATGGAGTTATCCACCAGCATACCGATACCCAGTGCCAGACCGGACAAAGAGATGACATTCAGACTGATATTGCTGAAATACATCAATACAATGCAGGTCAGCACACTAAGGGGAATCGAGCACGCTACGATAAATGTAGGACGCAGATCCTTCAGGAAAAAGATCAGAATCAGAATAGCCAGTACAGCACCGTACAGCAGATTCTGCAGAACCGATTTTACAATGATATCAATGTAAACGCCCTGATCCATCAGTGTAATAAAATGCAGACCGTCATATTCTTTTTCCAGTTTATCAAATCGCTCCAGTATGTTATCACAGACATCACCGGTGGAGTATCCGGTCTGTTTCTCCATGGTAAATGCAATTCCTGCATGACCGTTAATATTGGCATAAACTTCATCGGAATTATCGCTGATGACAACATCTGCCACATCGGACAGTCGGATGGGATCCACACCATCCATATGCATATCCATCAGAATCAGATCTTCCAGACTTTCGGTGGTGGTAACCTTATCACCCACTCGAATCAGGTACTGGATACCGTCTTCCGTTACGTAGCCGGCAGGCATGGAAAAGCTCTGTGCGGTCAGAAGCTGACGAATCAGATCAAGGGTCAGGATATTATTCATATCAGCCTGTTCATATGCTGTATTCTTTCCATCCTCCAGCTGCTGCTTGGCATCATCCAGCTGTTTCTGGCCGCTTTCCAGCTGTGACAGACCAAGGTTCAGCTGGGCGATACCTGTTGCCATATCAATGGTACCGCTGATTCCCTGGGCATTTAACTGGGCAAGCCCATCTGTCAGAGACAGTTTGCCGGCCTGAATCTGCTCCAGTGCAGTTTCCATCTGCCGGATGCCATCCTGAAGCTGTGCAATTGCATCATCCAGCTGTTTCAGACCATCATCCAGCTGAATAATGCCGCTGTTAATCTGAGCAATTCCGTCCTGAATTGCGGAAATATTGGCATCCATGGAGTCAACTGCTTCCTGCAGCTGTGTTCTGGTTGATTTCAGTTCTGTCAGCTGAGAATCCAGCTCTGCCTGCTTCTTTTCAAAATCCTGATCTGTAAAAGAAGTCATACCCATCTGAGCAAGTCCATCCTGTACTGCACCAATCTGTGCATCAATCTCCTGGATCTGTTCCTGAATTGCAGGTTTATCGGCATCAGAAGCCATCTGCAGTGCCAGATTCAGCTGTTCCTTTGTCTGATTCAGAGTATTCAGACCATCTCTGGCCGTCTGCAGCTGTGTTTCCGCCTCTTCCAGCTGGGAAATTGCCTTGTCAACACTTTCCAGCTGTGCAGGAAGTGCTTTCAGAGCAGTCAGATTTGATTCCAGCTCCTTTCTCTGATTTTCCAGTTCTTTTTTCTGATCTGTCAGTTCAGTTCTTCTGGACTGCAGCTCCTCCAGCGTCTTCTTCGCCTCTTTCAGCTGATTTTCCAGATCAATCTGGCTTTTCAGAAGTTCCGTCTGCTGAGATGTCAGCTGACTCTGGGCAGAACCAATCTGTGAGGAAACATCCCCTTTCTGTCCGGAAAGCTGGTTCTGGGCATTTTCCATCTGTTTTTTGCCGTCATCCAGTTCCTTCTGGGCATCTCGGATTTCTTTTTCCGCATCTGCAAAGGTTCCGTCCAATGCATTATGAATCCTGGAATTCATCGCATCGATCTTATTCTGACGAAGAATTACCTGCACGCTCTGTTTCCGTTCTCCGTTTGTGGATACGGATGCCACACCTTCCACACTCTGCAGTTCCGGAAGAATCTCTTCGTTAACAAAAGTCGTCAGATCCAGAGCATCGTCATAATTCTCATTCTCAACGCCTGCGATCATGATCGGCATCATATCCGGATTCAATTTCATAATAATCGGACTTCCGATCATTTCATCTGTCCAGGTGGATTCCAGCTGATCCAGACTTTCCCGCATATCAAGAGAAGCCGAATCCATATTGGTGTCTTCTGCAAACTCCAGAATAACCATGGAATAATTTTCATTGGAAATCGATGAAACATTCTCAATATTGCTGATAACGGCCATGGATTCTTCAATCGGAATCGTAACCGCACTTTCAACCTCTTCCGGACTGGCTCCCGGATACGTTGTAATAACTATCGCATAGGGTAATTCCAGGCTTGGAAGAAGGTCTGTCGTCATCCTGGTAAATGATACATATCCCAGAATCAAAACCATAACAACCGCAACCACTACGGTAAATGGTTTTTTAACACTGAACTTTGAAACCATTCTATTTCCTCCCCATTTCCGACCGACCAGTCGGTCATTCATATCTGATACAGTTTAGCACTGTGGGCCCTGTTTGTAAAGCGATAACAGATAATTCATTCCTGTTCAGACAACCACAAAAACACGCATGTTTCCACGGTGCGGCGAATCCGTCAAACAGATTTACAGATTCCGCACAAAATGATATGATGTAAGTGTCGAAAAAGGGATCGCACATTCCATTGAATGAGTGCGACAGCCCCATACCCTGAAAAAGCACGCGTGAAACCATGCAATAAATTTTTAAGGAGATGGATTTATGGTACGTAAAACAGAACCCATAGAAGTGAAAAATGCCAGAGGCGGAGAAGGATCCGTTGTTTTCTATCATGTCCTGCAGGAAAAAGAACTGCTGGGACATGGCTGTATGTATGCAAAGGTTGTTGTGAATCCTCACAGCAGTATCGGCTGGCATCAGCATGCAACCAATACCGAACCTTACTTCATCCTGTCCGGTAAAGGCGTTTTTGTTGACAACGATAAAAGCCGTACTGAAGTGGTTCCCGGTGATGTATGTCTCATTGAAGTCGGTCAGTGGCATTCACTGGAAAATCCCTATGATGAACCCCTGGAAATCATGGCTCTGGTTTATAATGACAGACAGTAAATGAAAAAACCGTGTATGGAACCCGGATACCAATGGGAATCGGGTTTTATACACGGTTTTTCTATTCATCTTATTCATTTCTTCTATTTATTTCTTCTATTATAGAAATTACATCATCCAGTCTGTCCGCTTTCGCATAAAGCATGTTTCGCAGTTCATCGGTGGGCTGATCCTGATCCGGTATCATGATGGTATGACAACCTGCACGAAAGGCTGATGTGATGCCGGAAGGTGAATCTTCCAGTGCAATGCATTCATCAGGCTGCAGTCCCAGCTTCTCTGCTGCCAGCAGATAGATATCCGGTTCCGGTTTTCCTTTTTTTACCATATATGCCGTTGTAATCGCATCAAAACGCTCAGCCAGCCCGGTCCCCGCAAGATGCTGTTCCACACGTTCCACAGGAGAAGATGTGGCAATGGCTGTCTTGATTCCCTGTGATTTCAGGTAATCCATCAATGGATAAATTCCCGGTTTTAACTCCACCCCATTTTCATTAATATAGGCTTCCATCATTTCAATTCGCCTCTTACGAATCTGCTGATGGGATGTTTCCGGTCCGAACCAGGCTTTCAGTTTTGCTTCCGCATCCGCATGATTGGTGCTGCGAATCCCCAGAGCGTGTTCCAGCTTCATGGGGACCCCCAGACTATTGGCGGCCTCCATCCAGAACCGGGTATACAGTTTCTCGGTATCAAGGATAATACCATCCATATCAAAAAGAACACCTTTGATCCTGTGTTTTAACAGGTCTTTTCGACCACAATATTCCACTGCTGACATATTCCTGCTCTCTCCTCTGCACAAACGGTATTACACAATCCCAATCTGACACATCTTCATGGCCGCCAGTGCATTGTTATGACTTTCCGGTGTAACACCTGCACAGCATTCTGCACATACCGACACAGGTACTTCCGGCAGCGCTGCTTTCAGGATCATGGCATTGGAAATCACACAGATATCCGTACACAAACCAATCAGTTCAATGGCATCAAAGGAATTGGCAGCTGCATAATGAGCCAGCTGAATGCTGCCGAACGTTCCTTTATTAAAAATTTTTCTGCCCTCTGCCAGATCACGAAGTTCCGGTATCAGCTGCCATCCCTCTGTTCCTTCCACACAGTGGATAACCGGCAGATTCCTGCCTTCCTGTGTACTCAGATAATTATCCTGATGGGTATCTCTGGTAAAAACCACTGTACTTCCTGCTGCAATTTCCTCTTTGATTTTCTTTACAACAGTGGGAACAATTGCTTCTGCTTCTTTTGTACCCAGGGCACCATTTACAAAATCCACCTGCATATCGACTACAACCAGTAATTTACTCATATGTTTGTTCACGTTTCCTTTCCTGCAGAATAATCACTCCTGCGGTATTTCTGAAGTGGTCTCTGTCTCCGACTCGGATGCACTTTCCGACTCGGACTCCACCAGTTCCGGTTTGAATATGTACGGCTCCGTACTGCTCAGGGATTTCTGCCATACAGTTACCACGTCTCCCGGTTCCAGTTCCACATCCCGGACTTCCAGCGTCATGGAGCTGTAATACCAGGTACCGCAGGGTTCATCATTTACATAAACCTTACTGTACTTTGTGAAATTCTCCCCATGAACTTTGAAGCCGCCTGTTCCGTTTTCCATAATATCCGTGATATAAATGGGGCTGATGCCCATCTGCATTTCAACCGGTTCATAGGGATTGACTCCATTATAACACAGCTGATCCCCATATAAAATATCATACTCCAGTGCCTTCAGACCGGACAGATAGGTTTCTTCTGTAATTTCGCTGGCTGCCAGCTGTTTTCCATACTTCTGATGATAAGAATTAATGACTCCATCCTGTATATTCAAAGCCTCCAGAATACGTGAACCGACTTTATAAGCTTCCAGATTGTCATCTTCAAAGGACAGTCCCATATTATTCCAGATAAAATATTCGGTCTGATAGATATTTCCTGAAAGCAGATTATCGTTTGTCAGACTCAGGCTGGGAAGATGGTCCCCATACATAACCAGAATGGTTTCTTCATTTTGCTCCTCCAGCATGGCAATCAGTTCACCGACAAACTGATCCATCTCATAAAGCTGATTTACATAATAAGATATCTGATTCAGATAGGACTCATCTTCAATCACATTACTGGTCACAGTAACATGTCTTTCATACATGGTCTCCGGATCCGATGGATAACTTCCATGTCCCTGTACGGACACGGCAAATACGAAATCAGATCCTTCCGTGGAATCCAGCGCCTTTTTCACTTCTTCGGTGATAACCACATCCTTTGCCCAGTTCATTGCTGTATAGGTACGAGGCCACATGTATTCCAGTGAGGTAAATGTATCAAATCCCAGATTACAATAGATGGAATTGCGGCTGTAAAAACTGCCCACATGATTGTGGATTGCATGACTGGAATATCCGTTTGCCCTCAGATTGTAGGGAAGGGATTCGCATGCCGTTTCCTTCAGGATGGTTTTATAAGGATATTCCCCTGCACCAAAATCATCAATATTCATTCCTGTCAGCACTTCAAATTCCGTATTTACCGTACCGGCGCCGATGACCGGAACATTAAAGAATCCGGATCCGTTTTCCTCCATAAGACGGGTAAAATTGGCAATGGGATTTTCGGAAAACGTTACATTATTCAGCCGGTTTACATCGAAAAAGGACTCCAGCTGCACAATAATAATATTGGGATTGGCATTGACGTTTTCAGGCTGAGACTCCGTTTCCTGCTCTGTCGGATCAGACGATGACTCAGACTCCACCAGTGTCTCCACAACCTCCGGTGAATAATTATCGGGTCTCCGGATTCCCACATCCAGCAGACTGTTTACAAAACAGTAAACAAATCCGTTTTTCAGATAGGACTGGGATAATTCATGGAACTGTGTTTCCACTCCTCCGGTACTCCATCCCACCATAAAGGATCCCCATGTCAGTAATCCGATGCAGCATATGGTCAGAAGGGATTTCAGATAATTTACTTTTCTGCAGGCATACGGTACCTTGATAAATACCAGGATAATTCCGATAATGGCCGCAATAATAATCCCAATAACCAGAACCGTTTCGAATGTATTCAGATACTTTGCAACAATGCCGAACAGGTCCGTGACCAGAACCAGATCATTTCCGGTCAATGGCGTCACCCGATTGCAGAGCAAAACAAAATTTCCAAATGCGCAGAATGTCCAGATCAGCGTAATGGTCAGTATAATGCCGGTACGTTTCCGAAACAGCAGAGCAATGGAAAAAGAAGCAATGATAATCATCATATTGCAAAGATACGCAGCCGGATGACGGAACAGAAATTCTGCTCCTCCTGTCAGTGATTTGTAACCAAGACATTCGTAAAGAAATACCAGAACAAACGGAAGCAGAATATACCACGCCAGATAATTTTTCAGTGTATATTCAGAAACCTTATGTACAAATGACCGTCTGCTTTTTTCTTTTCCGGCATCCTTCTGACGTCTGATCCGTTTATTGCGTTCCTTCCTGCTGCTGGATTGATTGCCATATACACCGTTTTTATCGGATTTTCTTTCAAAAATTTTATCGTCTTTTTTTCTCATCTTTCCTACCTGTTATTTTCAAATCGATGCCTGTGCTCAATCCGGTAACCCGTTTCTTTTCCGTAAACAGGATTATACTATTCTTTATCAGAATTGTTTTTACCATTTCCCCGTCGTTCATCATCAAAATCTCTTCGCATTTCATCCAGGAGTTCCGGAGATTTTACATAGCGTGCACTGGGGTTTCGATGCAGCATACTTCTTTTATCCCGGCTGAACTGCCTGTTCATCCGGTCATTCCATACCGCCATATCCATCCGGATATGCCCCAGTTCTTCCATATGCTGCTTCATCTGCTGGAATTTCTCCATTAATTTCTGCTCATTTGCAGGAACTGTATTCTCCTGCGGTTTCTGTTCATCCACGGGTCTGGCCTTTTTCAGAATGCTCTGTTCGATGGATTCCATTTCCATCTGCGCTTTTTCAAAAGCAGCCTGACGTTCTTCACGGATAGATGCGAGCATATGTGCAATTTCTTCTCTCCTGGAAAGGACTCTTGCACGAACTTCCTCCACCTGCCCGGTCATCTCGAGGATGGATTCCTGTATATGCTCTTTCAAATTGATTTCCCGTCCCAGACGGTTCTCCACGGTTCCCTCGATTCTCTCAATCAGTGCATCACCACGTTCCTCCAGATCGGCTCTGACAAAGGTGTCAATGATTTCAATACGCCTGCGCATGCGATTCAGTTCTTCCTTCATACGCTCTGCCTGAAGAATGGTATCCCGGATATCCAGTGCAGTTCTCAGAGATGCCATAACATCGGCCACAAAAAAAACCGTAATAAGAAGTGCCGACGTACTTACCATAAAAAACGACTGACGCTGTATAAAATTTTCAATGGGACGGTGAATTCCATAAATCAGAATTACGCTGAGGAATCCCCATGCAATACTGGAACTCAGACAGATGTATCCTTTCAGGTTAAATTTATTGCTGCTGTAATCCCAGTAACGTACCTTAAAGATCGCCTCCATCACAACACCCACTACATATTCCAGCAGCGTCGCTGCAATCATGCCGACCAGATATACCAGTACAGGAAATTCCCGGAAGGGCAGTGCCGCAAACAGAACCGTGATGGCTCCGAAACCATAAAGCGGAATCATCGGTCCGTTCAGAAATCCCCTGTTAACCAGCTTGCGATGGCAGATTGATACGTAAGTGGATTCAAATACCCACCCTGCAAAACAATAAATATAAAAGAACAGCAGCCATTCTGACGTACTGTATGTATACATATGAAAACCTCCATTGCAGCAAATGATA
>JBJELP010000069.1:0-3480 GCA_051879215.1 Lachnospiraceae bacterium | reverse complement strand
GTTTGCGACAGCGTGGCTGTAATCTATGCAGGTGAGGTTGTAGAATACGGCAGTAAAGAAGAGGTATTTGACCATCCATCCCATCCCTATACAGTTGGATTGTTTGGTGCATTGCCGGATCTGTCCAAAAATGTACACAGACTTTCTCCTGTAGAAGGCCTGCCTCCGGATCCCAGTAATCTGCCAGAAGGCTGCTCGTTTGCTCCCCGCTGCCCTCATGCAGCTGAAGAATGCAGAAAATCTGCTGTCAAAATGACTGAAATCGGTGGAACACATATCGTTCGCTGTCTGAAATGCAACAAGGAGGGGTAATATGGCACTGTTAGAAATTGAACATCTGAAAAAATATTTCAACTCATCCCGCGGTACGGTACATGCAGTGGATGACGTGACATTTTCCATTAATAAAGGGGAAACAATGGGGCTGGTTGGTGAATCAGGCTGCGGTAAATCTACCCTGGGACGCACAATTATTCATTTGCTGGAGAGTACAGATGGTACCATCCGTTTCGAAGGAAATGATGTGACACATCTGAAAAAAGACGGACTGAAAAAGCTCCGCGAAGATATGCAGATTATATTTCAAGATCCCTATTCCTCACTGAATCCTCGTCTGACTCTCCGGGATACGGTGATGGAGCCTCTGAAACTGTCCAAACGTTATACTGATGCACAGGTGCAGGCAGAAACGGATCGGTTGATGGATCTGGTTGGACTGGAAAAACGTTTTCGAGATTCCTATCCTCACGAACTGGACGGCGGCCGCCGCCAGCGTGTGGGAATTGCCAGAGCAATTGCCCTGAATCCCAAATTTGTTGTCTGCGATGAACCGGTATCTGCATTAGACGTTTCCATACAGGCACAGATTCTGAATTTGCTGATGGATCTGCAGGAAGAATATGATCTGACCTATCTGTTTGTAACCCATGATCTTTCTGTTGTCCGTCATATTTCCACAAATATCTGTGTTATGTATCTGGGACAGATGGTAGAAACAGCTCCAACACAGGAATTATTTGATAATCCGAGACATCCTTATACCAAAGCACTTCTGTCGGCGATTCCCACTGTGGATATTCACAACAGAACTGAGCGCATCCTTTTGAAAGGTGAGATTAATTCTCCGATTAATCCGAAGCCCGGATGCCGGTTTGCAAAGCGCTGCCCGTATGCAACTGATCAATGTACCAGGCCTGTGGAACTGCAGGAAGTGTCACCGGGACATTTCTGTTCCTGTTGTCGTGTGAATGAGTTAAGCTTATGAAAACATTGCGTGAACAGTTTGAAGAAGAGTATATCGCGGTAAGTGTCCCTGCTGACAATAAAAATGGATTTAAAATCAAATATGTATACTGTGCTCCCTGGTATTTATGGGACATAGAAGAGGATAAGCTGAAAAAAAAGAAAAGAATGCTGACCTGTTTCAGTACAGCCAGTATGCTGCTGTATCTGTTTGCTGGTCTGCAGGTCACCGGAGCGAACAGTTTTCCTGCGGTAGAAATAGCTGGGATCTTCGCACTGTGCGCGCATGTATTTGAGCTGTTCGGATTATTTCAGTTCCTGTTTGCAAAATATCGGACCAGCCAGATGACCTACAGTAATGTTAACAGGACCTTGTCACTGTTTCCTCTTCTGCGAAGTATCTGTCTTGCAGCTGCATCTGTCAGCAGTGTGATTTATATGATTTTTATTACTTTTGAGTTGTCCGCACTGTTTGCGGCAGCAGGGTATCTCATCTGCGCCGGTCTGGCTTTTTATATCTTTCTTGAATACCGGAAGATACCGGTCAGAAGCGAAAAAAATGAAACCCTCAGTCATATTGAGCAGGAAAGATTATTGTGAGGTGAAATACAATATCTTCACATATACCGCAAATAGAACAACAAAAATAAGATGTTAATTTTTGTTGTTTTAAGAAAGGGATTTCTGTATTGGAAATCCTTTTTCCTGATCTGGGACAAAATCCACAGGATTTGTGACAACAATAAAGAAGTTTAATTCGAGTTTTTCCTGTACAATCAAGACATCAAATGAAGGGAGATACCGATATGCAGAAGGAAAAGCTTACCGTATCAAGAATAGGAATTTATTTGTCCGGGGTTGTGATGGTTTCTCTGGGGATCGTATTGTGTAAAAAATGCAATCTCGGAATTTCGCCAATCAGCAGTATACCATATGTTCTGGAGGATCTGCTGCCTCTTACGTTTGGTACATTGACCATGCTGTTCCATTTTGTAAATATTGCTTTTCAGATGATTCTGGCAAAAAAAATTCTGGATCTGAAATTATTTCTGCAGATTCCTCTTGCTTTTATATTCGGGGTTGTAATCGACTTTATTCAGGAGATTGTACATTTTGATGAAACAGTTCTGCTTTATCAGATTATTGCATTGATACTAAGTGTATTTTTTACAGCGCTGGGTATGGTATGTATGCTGAGTATGAATCTTATTCAG
This sequence comes from Lachnospiraceae bacterium, assembly GCA_051879215.1. GTDB lineage: Bacteria > Bacillota > Clostridia > Lachnospirales > Lachnospiraceae > TWA4. Next base: position 1,024 of record JBJELP010000069.1, on the reverse strand, counting down.
AATCCTCCCGATGGAGCAGTCCGTGAAATCAGCCATATATCAGGTAATGAACTTGGTAAGGTGAAAATCAGCTATGATCTGGTCTGTGTAGGGATTTCACTTATTATTGGTTTGATTTTCCTGAAATCACCGAAAGGGTTTGGGATTGCAACCATCATCTCTGCTGTTTTTGTGGGAAAAACCGTTACATGGCTGAAAAAAGAAATTACCCGGATTCAAAATTTCAAAGTCAGGAAATATGCAATTTATATGAATAAAAAGAATCACGCATGAAAGCAGTCGATTCTGATAAATAAATCAAAACAGAAGGAAATCAAAAAAATCAAGAAGAAAAGGAGATTTTATTATGTTATTAGGACTCGTCAGCGCAATCGCAGACACAATGAATTATGAAGAAATGATTGATCTTGTTGCAGATTCCGGTCTGGAATGTGTGGAAGTTGCCTGCTGGCCGGCAGGTAAAGCAGAGCGCCGTTATGCAGGTGTTTCCCATATTGATGCAGATCGGGTATTGGAGGATGATGGATATGCAAAGCATATTCTGGAGTATGCTGCTTCCAGAAATGTGAAGATATCCTCTCTGGCTTATTATCCTAATACTATGGACAGCAATCTGGAAAAACGTGCTGCTGCTGTAGAACATATCAAAAAGCTGATCTGTGCTTCTGCAAAGCTTGGTGTGAATATGGTCACCACATTTATCGGCCGTGATCAAAACAAAACGGTGGAAGAAAACCTGGAACTGGTTAAAGAAATCTGGCCTCCGATTATAGCATTAGCGGAAGAAAAAGGGGTGCGAATTGCCATTGAAAACTGCCCCATGTTATTTGGCCCTGATCAGTGGCCCGGCGGTCAGAACCTGATGACAACTCCTGATATCTGGCGCAGAGTCTTTGAGATTCTTCCTTCGGATAATCTGGGTATTAATTATGATCCTTCCCATTTTGTATGGCAGATGATTGATTACATCAAACCGATCTATGAATTCAAGGATAAGATTTTCCATGTACATTATAAAGATATA
>JBJELP010000068.1:0-3484 GCA_051879215.1 Lachnospiraceae bacterium | reverse complement strand
TTCTTCATTTGGACAATGATATTGCCGGAAGAAAAGCGACCAAAGCGTTGCAGACTGTAATCCAGCAAATTAAAAATGGTTTTGATAGTTACTTTATTTTAGGTTATTTAGGGGATGCATTTTGTTGCCGGTCATTTTATTTTATGCCGTTTGGGCAGATTATTTATTGACGGACTGATCTGCATCACTTTATTTAAAGTGAAAATCAGACGGAGTTCTCCGCCTGATTTAAATTGTTCAGCAGTTATGTTTTTTGATTGCCACTAATGCTTCCACGATGCTGACTGCATCTACAGATGACAGTTCCGGATAAGATCGCATCAGGTGTTCAAGATTCCAAAAACGGTCATCCAGATAGGAAATATCCATTGCGATATTCCATGTGGGGATATAAATGTATCTGCTATATTGGTGTTTACCAATGACCAGATGAAAACAGCTCCCTCTGGCGCTGACTTCGTATTCGGTGCAGTCAAATGGCATAAGGGGACAGATCGTGCCGGACCAGGATTCCTGACTGCCGTCCAGACAGGTTTTGCATATATATGTGAATTCCATAAGAAATCCCCCTAACCGAGTTCGCAGTCATTGATCGCCTGCATGACAGCGTCGGTAGTTATAATGTTCAGATTTGAACTGTTACCGACTAAAAGGCTTGCATTGCAAAGTTTATTGATCATACGGGCGGTTCCATTCGCTGCGTTCAGGATCGCCTCGAGCGCATTTTCTTCAAATACTGTCTGTGAACATCCGGCACCTTTTAACTTGGCCGTTACATAGGCATGTCCTTCTGTTTTTGACATACCTTCAAGGTTATAGTTCATTACGATCCTCTGACGGAACGGTTCGTGTATGCTGAGCCTGAGTATGCTGTTCAGCTGTGGCAGGCCGGCAAGAAGGACAACGGCCCTGTCCCTGGAATCCATTTCGAAATTAAACAGCATCTTCAGGTCATTCAGAACCGCATTTCCGATATAGTTCGCTTCATCTATGATGATGACAGGTGTCTGCCGTTTTTCAAGGACGAGCCGGTTGATCTCATTCTGTATGATCTTGAAGTTATCCGTTTTTCTGAAAGCAGGCTGTGCACCGAGTTCAGAGGCAAGATTCCGGTAGAAATCGTTCACGGTGAGGGTGGACAGGCTGGAATAGACTACTTTATATAAAGAAGGATTCAATCTGGCGGACCAGCTTCGGATAGCAGTGGTCTTGCCTCTTCCGGCACTGCCGGTCAGTAATCCGAAGCCTTTGGTGGCCAACAGATAATCCAGGCGGAACAGGACCTCTTTGTATTCCTGGGTTTCTACAAGGACTTCCTTTGAGTTCTTTAAGAACGGGTTGAACTCTAACCCATATCTGGCAGTGTAATCCATCGTTATTCCTCTCCTTTGCAAAGGCGTACTTTTTCTCTTTTGATCAATGCGTTTTCCGTTTTGTTGAGAAGGCGGATAGGAGTAAGGTTCCCATCTGTTTCAACAACAAAGATATCTTTCATATCCGGAGAATAGCGTAGCCGGATACGCTGGCGGGCAAACCTGCAGTCTACTTCGTATTCGGTCTGGTCGATCACAATGACACAGTCAGCAGAAACACGGCGTTCGATCTCCAGAAGGAAATCTTTGTCGATCTCATCGGATGGAAGTCTGCGGATCTGTTCCGGCTCAGAGAAGAAGCGGTCTAGTGGAGACATTCCCCGAAGAGAAGAATGAGGAGTCTGATTATACCTCTGGACATAGGAATGAAGACTGCCGCGCAGCTCATCCAGTGAATGGAAATCCTGCATGTCAAGGGCTGCCATCCACTGATCTTTCAGTGTGCGGAACCATCGTTCGATTTTTGCTTTTCCGGTCGGGGTGTATGGCTGGCAGTAGCTGAGTGTCGTACCGATCCTGGCTGCAAGAAGCTCCATCTGTTTGTTTTTATAGGATTTTCCATTATCAAAGTTGAGAACCTTGGGACGTCCGTACTTTGCTACGGCTGATCTCATAACAGACATCAGATTCACAAAGTTATCATTATAAAAAACATCAATGCCTGTAATGAAACGGCTGGCATCATCGATCAGGGCGATAATGTAAATACGGTGTTTCTTTCCGTCTTTATCTGTGAGCCGTGGTCCGACGCTGCTGTCACCGCACCATACTTCATTGATGTGTGGACGTTCATAACGCCGCATATCCCTGTTAGCTGTCTGGCGCAGCTCGTTCTGGAGCTGGTTTACAAAACGACAGACAGTGGATTCTGAAACCTGGCCGTTTATGATGGAACCGTCTGTTTTCAGCTGTCTGTATATGGCCGCTGCTGACATACGGGGGTAATTCGTCTTGAAGTATCGGATCTGTTCCTGCAGATCGTCATCAAGTTTGCGGCTGGTACCGGCATCTGCCCTGCTTTTGGGGATGAGGGCATCAAAGCCGTGTTTCTGGTAACCAAGATACCACTTCTCAATCGTTGCAGGTGCATAATGATGGACATGCCCGTCAGGACCTACGAGCCCTTTGTTAGAGATTTCAGTGTAGAAAGCGGTCTTACTTGGATAGTTTTCGTCCAGACCTGCGATAAGTGGAGCGATCGCCCCATAGCGCATAAGTGCGATCTCCTGCTGTTTTTCTGGTTTCATTGTATTGGACCTCCTTTTTTCTTAAAGGATAGCGGAAAGAAAGACCCTTGTCGTGTAAGGTTATGTTGGTAAAAGAAAAAGTTTGTTGGCGGTTGTTTTTATCTGCATGAACTGTCTTGAAAAATGTGAGAAACAGCCGGTGATAAGAGAAGACCATTCAGAAAAAGAAAGACCCGCCGAACGCATCCGTTCTTTCCAGTGAAGCCTGTAGGCACGGATGACAGATCTGAGGTTATTTTCATCAATGAAACACTGGTCTGCCAGTATCCGGTGTAAGGTAAGCCCGGATTCATGAGCATGAATGGCAGATACCTGAACGTTCAAAGGGATCTGGGAATAGGGGACGATGGAAGAAAGAAGAAGTGCATGGGTATGACCACATGCTGTGCAATAGACACGGACCAGTGTCAGTGTGATCACATCATCCTTCAGCTGGACGTTTCGTTTATAGTAACCATGACGGATCAGGCATCCGGAATGCCCACAGGTACACGGGATAAGGTTCAGATCGAGAGAATCTATCGTTTTATTATAAAAATCTTGAGAAATAAGGTTGTAGTTTTCTGTTTTGATTGTTATCATAGGAAAGGATATAGAGTGAAAACGTTATGTCATGGTGTTGGAGCAGAAATCAAACTTTGGACGGGGAGATTTCTGCTTTTTCTATTAGTTACAATCAAATATGATAGCACAAGAAGTCTCAGGATAAAACAATCTGATGGAAAATGCGCCAGATTCTCTTATGCTGGGACTTCTTTTATTCTGCATGGAAAGTTGAAAATGAGTTTGTTATAAAGTGGTTGTTAATAGCTAGGCTACGAGAGATAAGTTGGCCGAAAGCAACAAAGTCTAATAACTACCACA
>JBJELP010000067.1:0-15869 GCA_051879215.1 Lachnospiraceae bacterium | reverse complement strand
GAGAGTTTAGAATCCGCTGCGTTTGGACCTGAACGAGAGTGTGTCCCGGAAGGAGAGATATGGGCTGAAACGGAAACTGGACGTGGTCCTCTCCATCACCGGAAGTACTTTTTCTGATATTCGTAGATTTTCTGGGTAAGAGCTTCGATCAGATAACATACAGGGATGGATGTGGTCATATTGAGTTCTCTTACGGGGGAATAAATGCATATGACAGGCATATAGTAGGAGAAGTTCAGATCTGTTATCCGGGCTATGGTGGATTTTTCCGTGTTGGTAATACTGATTGTTCTGGCTTTTTTCTGCTTATATCCGTTCAGCATGGAGATAATTTCCGCAGTTTCTCCGCTGACAGAAAAGGCGATAACCAATGTATTCGGAATATCGTGTGTGGGGACCGGATAGAAAGAGTCCAGAATCGGGACTGCAGAGAGACCAACATTGGCAAGAAAACGGGAGGCATACTGGGCCATGCTGCCGCTGGTTCCGGTACCGATCAGAAGAATCTGGTTTGCATCCAGACACATCTGTGCTGCCTGTTCCAGTGTTTTATCCAGTTCCGGATTGCTGGATGCATTCTGAAGATACTGAATGGCAGAAAGGGGTGTTGCCGTATGGAAAGCAGCTCCTGTAATCCGGTCATTTTCCTTGTTCAGCTGATATTTAAATTCCGTATAGCCGCTGCAGCCCAGTTTTTCACAAAAACGCATGATTGTAGTGGTGGAAACACCGGTTTCACAGGACAGGTCACGAATATTCATGTGGACAGCCCGATCGGTATGAGCAACCACATAGTTATAAACTTTTAATTCACACTGATTCAGAGTACTGATTTTTTCATGGGAAAATAAACTCATATAGATTCTCCGTTCGTCATAGAAAGATTTCACGTGCTTTCAGAATCATTTCGGCACATGGATATTTACGAGTAATTTTTCCGATGGGGGGATTCGGGTTGAATTGGTTTATCTCAGTCAGAGAAGACTCTCACCTCTATAGGTGATGAGTAATAACAAATTTGTCTCAGTGAGAGTCCAAACCCTGACTGAGATAAACGCTCCGCGGGGATGCACACGGATTCGAATAGGAAAATGTTTGCTCTGCAAACCGAATCCGGCGCCAAATCTCCGCAAGCGTCGATTTGATTTTACCATGGAAAGAATCGTGGGGCAAGCAGTCCGTTACAGAAAAAAAACAGAAAAGCAGGCGGCTTTATTGACAAAATAGCCAAAAATTTGAATAAATTATTCTGCAGAATTATTTTTTTCTTTACAAAAAAAAGAAGAAATCATATAATCAGATTATCTCGGCCCGAATTCGAAATGAAATATGTCTGCTGTACATACCGGATCCGGCGTCAAATAGCAGGAATGTTTGATATGAGTATTTCTCGAAACGATAGGACACGGAGGAGAGCAGCGTGTTTACACATGAAGTTTTAGCCACGTTAAATGAACTGGAAATATCCATTTACAATTATATTGTTAAAAATCAGGAAAAAATCGCAACAATGAAAATCAGGGAGCTGGCAGATGAGGCTCATGTTTCAACGGCAACCATACTGCGTTTCTGTAAAAAAATCGGGTGTGAAGGATACAGCGATTTTAAACTGCAGTACAAGGAGTATCTGAAAAATGAGCAGAAGTATTCCGTATATGACAATGAAACCAATCTGAAGAATCTGACCGCATGGGTTGCTTCAACAGAATATACGGAATGCATTGATCATGCCTATGAGATGCTGAAAAATACAAGCAGAATTATTTTTCTGGGAGTGGGTTCTTCAGGAGTCCTTGGTAAATACGGTGCCAGATATTTCTGCAATGTGGGACGATTCAGCCTCTATGTGGATGATCCTTTTCTGCCGATTCTGCAGGATTGTCCCGAATCGACGGTAGCGATTGCCATATCCGAATCCGGTTATACCAGAGAGACCATCCATCTGACCAGTCAGATGAAGGAACATGGAATCCGGATTCTGACCATTACCAACAATGGGGCATCCACACTGGCAAAAATATCCGATTATAATATTGTATATCATGTTCCTGAGATTACGGTGAATGCCACTAATATTACAACTTCCCTGCCGGTTATTTACATTCTGGAAGATCTGGCCATGCGGTTTCATAATGACCGTCTGGAAAAACTGAAGGAAGAGGAACGGTGTAAGTCGGCGGAAGAAGCAGATTAAATGTACATATGGATAGAATTTTATAGACAGAATTTCAATTCAATGCCTGCAGAAATAAAAAGTCCCCCGGATTCGGATGAATCCGGGGGATTTTAATTATGAATTAAGAATTCAGATAAAACTATGCAAGTTTCTTGTAAAGAGTAATGAACTCTTCAGCGAATGCACGAGCTGTTTCAGCAGCCATGAGCTGATCTTCTGCATGGATCAGAAGCAGGCAGGGAGTTAATTCACCGTTTGCTTCTTTTGTCAGCAGATCTGCATGACCGTGATGACCCTGAACAAAGGCTTCATCACCCTGTTTGATGCATGCTTCTGCTTCTTCAAACTGACCTTCTTTGGCCAGCTGGATTGCATTCATAAAACAGGAACGAGCTGTACCTACATAAGTAATGATCTGGAAACACGCCATTTCTAATTCTTCACTCATGTTAATACCTCCTTAATATGAAAAGTAAAATGAATTTTACCAGTCGTCGTCATCGTCATCTGCAGCATTTGCAGCATTCTGTTCGTTTTCTAATGTCTGAGCATCCAGCTTCTTTAAGAAGGGGAAGTAAATGGCGAATGATTCAACCATAATTACAACCTGCAGCAGCGCTGTTCTCCAGCCGCCGATCAGCATACCGGAGATAATGGGCGGTGTGGTCCAGGGTGCTACAATACCTCTGTACATGGGTGCAAGACCAAGGTAGATAGCAAAGTACTGAGTCAGACCTGCAACCATGGGAGCCAGAATGAAAGGAACTGCCATGATGGGGTTCATAACGATGGGCAGACCGAACAGCAGAGGCTCGTTGATCATGAAGATAGCAGGACCCAGTTCCAGTTTACCAAGAGATTTCAGAGTTGCAGATTTAGCAAAGAACAGCAGGAAGATAACGATACCCAGAGTACATCCGGAACCACCGAGGTTTACCAGGTTATCAACGAACTGCTGAGTAACGATATGACCGCCGTTGGCAACTGTCAGTTCTTTACCAGCTTCAAACAGTGCCTGGTTGTCCATGTAGTTTGCTGTCCACAGACCTGTAAGGATACCGGAAACGATGGAAGAACCATGTACACCGAAGAACCACAGGAAAGGAATCAGGAATGTGGTAGCCAGAACGCCGGGTACAGAGTCGGACAGACCCTGCAGAGGAGTCTGAACGATAGTATAGATCAGTTCGATGGGAGTCTGACCGAATGCCATTGTGGTAATAGCATATACCGCATCAAATACTGCAATAATTACAATACCGGGGATCAGGGATGCGAAAGAGTTTACAACACCCTGAGGTACACCTGCAGGCATCTTGATGGTGATGTTCTTCTTGATGAACCATGAGTATGTAACACCTACTAACAGACCGCAGATGATGGCACCAACCATACCCTTGCCGCCTGCCCATGCACCGATGTCAAATACGCCGGTTACTTCACCGGATGCGTGGGGCTGGATCAGGAAGAACGCGTTCAGAGAAACGATAGCGCCGCCCAGAGGTTCGATACCTTCCAGTTTACAGTAGTTATAAGCAATACCGATTGCTGCAACGAAAGCGCTGACAGCGAAAGTTGAGCTGTAGGCCTGATCAAAGATAGCTGCGAGACCTGTATCAGCAAAGAAATTTGCTATTGCAGGAACGGGGAAACACTCCAGAATCAGGAAAATGGAACCTACAATGATGGGACTGATTGTCAGAATCATACCTTCCTTAAGAGCCTGTACACCCTTTGTATTAACAAAGGCCAGAACCTTAGGGAGGAGTTTGTCATTAATAAAACTTCCCATTGATGAATCCTCCTAAAACATTTGTAATTGTATCAGATAATCCTTCCGGAATCGGGGCAGACTGAAGAAGCTTTAGAGTCGGCCGGAAACCGGATGAATTATTTCGTAAGGGACAGTCTGAGGAAAACAGACTTTAAAAGAACGTGCCACAGCAGGGATACACCGGTGAAGTGACACGTTCCGGAATGATAAAACAGGGGCAATAATTATTTGTTCTTTGCAAGTTTGAAAGCAAACTTCAGAACGTTCATACCGTTGCAGGTACCGTAGTCAGCCATGGGGATGACATCAACCGGAACACCCTTGGGACCGCAGATTCCTTTGGCTTTGTTCAACTGGAAACCTACCTGAGGTCCGAGCAGAGCAACATCAACGCCATCCAGTCTGGATTCCATTTCGCCGATGGGATATGCTACGATATCAACATCTTTGCCTTTTTCCACTGCAGCGGCTTTCATCTTTTCAACTAAAACACTGGTAGACATACCAGCAGCACAGAATAAACGAATAACCATGGGTTAAATCCTCCTTAAATTTACAAATGATGCCTGCAATATCCGGTCTGTAAACGGATATTACAAACAGGTGAATTATTGCTGTGTCGGATTTGTATCTGTATCCGGATTCCCGATTTGTCAGAATCTTCTGACATCCTGATACAGAACATGACCGGAAGAGCCATAATTCGTTTCAGTGTGTTTCATAAGCGCTTATGCATATGTTCTTTTTTTACTACAAATTTCAGTTAAAATCAATGTTTTCGTATGATTTTGACAGAAATTTTTTTAAAAATAAAAATGTTACGCAAAAAAAACAGACCTGCAACTGGTGAATTGGTATATTTATCTGTATAATTACAACAAAAACAGCAACAAATTATAAAAATAAACCATTGCATTATCGAAAAAAAGAAATAGTCGTTACACAGACACATGTTATGATAAAAAAGATCTATATCAGAGAGGTCAGGCCATGTTCTTTCATATATTCATCCCGCAGCAGCTGATATAATTCTGCCATGGCAGCTGTTTTGTAGGGGTAAACAATCAGGACACCCGCGATATGTGAGGTCATATTATCCAGAATGGTCCAACCAATGAAAGAAAGGTCCAGTTTGAACAGATTCATTTTCTGTCCCCGCATCAGTTCTTTGCTGAGGCGGAATGCATCTCTGGTTGTGATATCCTTGTAATCTGCCAGAAGAAAAGGAATCATACGGTATTCATAGTATTTGATGACACCGGGCACAATCAGCAGAATGGTGAAAAAGATCTGCAGAAATCGTCTTAACAGCATGGTTACGATAACAACTCCGTAATTATCCAGTATGCTGAGCATGACCCTGGGGCTGGTGGGTTTCTCCGGATCGGCAGCAGAGTTTTTCAGGAAAAAGTGACAGGCTGCTGCTTCAATGGGTCCTGCTACCATGATATAAATCAGAACAGCAAGAAGGGCCATACCGACTGTCATATACCCCATCCAACTGTAGGGAAGCAGACTCATCATCAGGGTACCCCAGTTGGTACGGTCAATCACGGCACCGATATCTCCGCCGTAAACCAGAGCGGAAGTCAGGGCTGCAACCATACTGCTGGTTGCATCGGTGGTATTGGTACCGGTGGTTATCCGTTCGAAAACCATATTAAAACTGATTACACCGGTAAAAATCATTGTAATCAGTGAAACCAGAATTGCCCGAAGGGCATTTTTTCTGTAAGCCAGCATGCCGGCCAGTTTCACATCTTTTCGTCTCCAGAACATAAGATAAATATCCTCCTTTATCATTTTGTTTTGCTTTTTGGTTTGTCCCATAGTGTAACATGAAATAGTGAAACTGTAAATGCGACAATTCGAAGTACTATCAGTTGAAAAAAATCTTTATTTATGGGATACTGAAAAGTATATTAATAGAAATTCGGCAGTGCGTCAGATGATTCAGGAGGAGTAAACAGGTATTGATGATTCCGGCAATCTGCAAAGGAGTGTTTATGATCAGAATACTAATTTGCTGCGGAGGAGGATTTTCCAGCAGCGTACTGGTGAAGCGCGTGCAGGATCAGATTGCGGAAAAGGGATACCAGGATAAAGTACAGGTGGACTTTTCCTCCATTTATCTGGTGGAAGACAAATTCAGCAATTATGATGTCGTGATGTGTTGTCCGCACCTTTCCAATTCTCTTCCCCACTTTATTGAATTGTGCGGCGGAAGCGTTCCCTTTTATCTTCTGCCCACCAGAATGTACGGTCTGCTAAATGCCAGAGATATTTATGAAGATGCGCTGGATATTATCGAACAGTTTAAAATTACGAAGAAGAATCCCTTCTGTTTCCCCGGTGAAGAGAACTATTTTTCTGTCCAGAGAACCCACAGTTACCGCAGAGAACATAAAAACAACAATTAACAATAAAAAGTGTCGATTGGAATAACCGGAGTGTTGATTATGAAGCGTTATCGAGGAATTGAAGAACTTCCCATATTCCGTGGGGTCAGTAAAGATACCATTCACCGGATGTGTACCCATGGGAAAATTGTGACCATGAAAAAAGGTACCGTCTGTTACCGTGCCAATGACAGACAGAGTGATATTTACATTCTGCTGGATGGACAGGCAATTATTTACACCCTGACCCGCTGCGGCAATCGAAAGATTATTTTTATTCTGGGGGGCGGAGAATTTCTGAACGAAAGCATCATAACACCCGGCAAAACAACCGTGTTCTGCGATGTAATAGCAGAGAGCAGAGTATTTGTTATCAAAAATGATGTATTCTGCAAGCTGATGGAAAAGGATTTTACATTGGTAAAAGCGGTGATGAAGATCCAGGAAAGGAAACTCTGGCGGACCAGTCATCAGCTGAAAAACACATTGGGAAGCATCTATCTGGAAAAGAAACTGGCAGCCAAGCTGTGGAAACTTGCCAGGGATTTCGGAGAACCGATGGATAAAAAGGGAATTTCCGGTAATCCGGAAAAAGAAAATATCCGCATCGGAGTCAGTCTCAGTATTACTTTTCTGGCGGATATGCTGGGAGCACCCCGTGAAACCACGTCAAGACTCTGCAAAAGTCTTTCCGAACGGGGATTTATTCAGATGGAGAAAAAGACCATTATTGTGCGAAATATGGACTGTCTTTCCAATTTTTATAAAAATCACTGCGGTGAAGAATGTCATTGCAGCAAAAATTAATGAATGTGTGTAAACTGAATATGTAAAATGGACCTGCAAAATGTGTAAAATGGATCTGCAGACAGAAAAAAATCTGTGAGATATTGTGAGATATCTCACGGATTTTTTTTTCGGCGTCTGATATCATGAATCCAGAAACCATCTGACACCGGATTGAAACCGTGACACGCAGAAAGGAGTCGCATATGGGATATTCATTAACAAAGGAAAATATGGATGCCATCTTTGCTTCCTTAAGCAAGGCATATGATATTTTCGCACCGCACGTATTTGAGCAGGAGGCATGTTTCTCGGACCAGGACAATATCCGTTATGCCAGCGTAGCTTCTCTGGATGAAATTGAATTTGAAAAAAAGAGCGAGTATTCATTTAAGGAAGCTTTACTGGCAGTTCAGCAGAATCTGTTTTATTTTACGGAAGATGAAGTGACAGTTCCGAAGATTTCTGACAAGGGAATCCTGATTTTCCTGCGCAGCTGTGATCTGCATGCTGTAAAAAGACTGGATCAGATCTATCTTCACAACGGACCGGAGGATTTTTATTATAAAAGAATCCGTGAAAAAGCAAAATTTGTATTGATGGGATGCACGGAAACCTGTTCTTCCGGATTCTGTGCAAGTCTGGGAACCAACCAGGCGGATAATTATGATATGTATCTGAAGATAGCAGACGGAAAAGTTGCTGTTGACTGTAAAGACGAAGAACTGGCAGGTTATTTTGCAGGAGCGGATACGGCAGAGGTTACTCCGGATTTCGTGACAGAAAACAAAGAAAAGGTGACACTTCCGAAAAAGCTGTCCAATGAATCCTTTGGAAATCCCGTGTGGAATGAAGTGGGAAGCCGCTGTATCGGCTGCGGACGCTGCAATTTTGTATGTCCCACCTGTACCTGCTACACCATGCAGGATATTTATTATCAGGAAAATGCAAAAGTCGGCGAACGCCGCAGGGTATGGGCATCCTGTCAGGTTGACGGTTATACCGACATGGCCGGCGGACATGGATTCCGTAAATCTCAGGGTGAACGGTTCCGTTTTAAAGTAATGCACAAAATTTATGATTTTGAGAAACGTTTTGGTTATACCATGTGTGTAGGCTGCGGACGCTGTGATGATGTGTGTCCGGAGTATATTTCCTACTCCAATCTGGTAAATCGTCTGGCAAAGGAGGAGCAGTAATATGAGTAATACCAATGCATATGTTCCTTTTTTATCTGAAATTAAGGAAGTAATCAAACATACCGAGATTGAATATACATTCCGCATGGAGTACACCGGTGATGTGAAACCCGGTCAGTTTTTTGAAATCTCCATTCCCCGATATGGGGAAGCACCCATATCCGTCAGCGGCATCGGTGATCACACCATTGATTTTACCATCCGACGCGTGGGTAAGGTTACCAATGAAATATTTGAAAACTATGTGGGAGACAAACTGTATATCCGCGGTCCCTACGGAAATGGTTTTGATATCAGCAATTATAAAGGAAAAGAAGTTGTGATCATCGCCGGCGGTACCGGACTTTCACCGGTAAGAGGTGTTGTGGAATATTTTGCAGAAAATCCGCAGGATGCAGCTGGTACGACATTGATTGCAGGTTTCAAATCGCCGGAAGATGTTCTGTTTAAAGCAGATTTTGAAAAATGGGAGAAAACCATCCATGTAATTCGGACCGTTGACAATGCACCGGAAGGTTATACCGGCCATGTGGGAATGGTTACAAAATACATTCCGGATCTTCCCATCCAAAATCCGGAAAACACAGAATTTATTGTGGTGGGTCCGCCCATCATGATCAAATTTTCAGTGGAAGAAGTGCTGAAACGCGGGGTGAAGGAAGAAAATATCTGGATTTCCCACGAGCGAAAGATGTGCTGCGGTCTTGGTAAATGCGGTCACTGCAAGATTGGTTCCACCTACATCTGTCTGGATGGTCCGGTATTTAACTACACAGAAGGCAAGAATCTGATCGATTAAGGAGGGAAAACCATGGCACTTGATATTAATACCAAAAAAGCAAAAAAGAATGCATATCGTATTTCCAAAGAACGCGGTATCGGTGCTTCCCGTATTCGTGTACCCGGCGGCTATCTGAAAGCAGAGGTTCTGGGTATGGTTCAGGAAATTGCAGAAAAGTACGGCAACGGCGTTGTACATCTGACAACCCGTCAGGGTTTTGAAATTGAAGGCATCCATCTGGAAGATATGGATGAAATCAATGAAAAGCTGCAGCCCATTATTGAAGCTCTGGAAATTAATCAGACCGATCCCAACACCGGTTATCCTGCCTCAGGAACCAGAAATGTAACCGCATGCATCGGAAACAATGTCTGTCCATTTGCAAACTACAATACCGCTGAGTTTGCGAAACGTCTGGAAAAGGCGATTTTCCCCAATGACCTCCATGTAAAGGTGGCATTTACAGGATGTCCCAACGACTGTGCAAAGGTAAGAATGCATGATTTCGGCATTATGGGTATGACCATGCCCCAGTATGATCCGTCCAGATGTGTAAGCTGCGAAGCATGTATCAAAGGCTGCAGAGGTCTTTCCGTCAATGCGCTCCGTATGGAAAATTATAAAATTGTCCGCGACACCAATAAATGCATCGGCTGCGGTGTCTGCGTAACCAAGTGTCCCACCCGTGCATGGACCAGAAGCAAAAAGAAATATTACAAACTGACCATGATGGGACGTACCGGCAAGAAAAACCCCCGTCTGGGCAAAGACTGGCTGATCTGGGTGGATGAAGACAATATCGTAAAGATTATTCTGAATACCTATCGATATGCAAAGGAATTTATCGATCCCAAGGCACCCGGCGGAAAGGAACATATCGGATATATCATTGACCGTACCGGTTTTGATGTATACAAAGAATGGGCGCTGGAAGGCGTGGAATTCCTGCCTGAGACCATTGTGAAAGAACGTCTCTACTGGGACGGAGAACACTACGACTGATGAAGTAAGAAATCCTTTTTTTACATTTACCTGAGAAATAGCTTTTGTTATACTGAAAGAATCATGCAGATAACATACGGTGAAACGGATTTTGCGTGTTTTTCTGTTTCATTGCTTCTGGGGGGAAGGCTATCGTACAGAAAGGTAAAAAGGGGTGTAATACAATGAGTCTTGACTGGATACAGCAGAACGAAGAAGAAATCATTGCCATCAGCAGAGAAATATGGACTTATGCAGAGCTTGGAAGAAAGGAATTCAAATCCAGTGCCTGCATGCAGCGTTTTTTAAAAGCCCATGGCTTTACGGTTACCACCGGTATGGGAGGGATGGAAACATCCATCAAAGCTACATGGGGAAGCGGAAAACCGGTTATCGGTTTTCTGGGAGAATTTGATGCACTTCCGGAACTGAATCAGAAAACGACAGCACAGAAATCACCGATCTGTGAAGGTGCGCCCGGTCATGGATGCGGTCATAACCTGTTGGGAAGTGCATCAGCCGCTGCGGCCATTGCACTCCGTTATGAAATGGAAGAAAAACAGATTCCCGGTACCGTAATTTTCTGGGGATGCCCGGATGAAGAGGGAACCATGGGAAAAATCCACATGGCAAAGGAAAATCTGTTTGATGAACTGGATGTGGCCATTACCAATCACCCGGGAATTGCCAATTATGCCAATGAAGGGGTACAATCCTCTTTGTTTAATATGAAGTTTCAGTTTTACGGGAAAAGTTCTCATGCTGCCGCTGCACCGCAGAATGGAAGAAGTGCACTGGATGCGCTGGAGCTGATGCATGTTTCCCTGAATTATCTCAGAGAACACGTGGACCGAAATGTATCCATGCATTATATTATAACCAATGGCGGTCAGAAACCCAATGTGGTTCCTGAATTTGCTTCTTCCCTGCTGACCATTCGGGGAGCAACCATCAATCAGGTGAAAGAAGTTTATGAACGGGTTCTGAACTGTGCAAAAGGTGCCTGTCTGATGACCGATACCCAGTTTGAACATCAGATACTCTGGGGATGCTACAGCTTCAACGTCAATAAAACCCTTTGCAAAATCGCACATGATGCCATGGTGGAATGCGGGCCCATTCGCTGGACGGATAAGGAACTGTCTTTTGCAGCCAAAATGCAGGGACGCTACGACAGTGATACCATCATGGATTCCATCATTAACTATGTTTCCTATGAAGGCATCCCTTATCTGCAGAATGAAGTGCTTCATGAAGGGGTTGTTCCATTTACGGGAAGACCCTTTTATACCAGGGGTTCCACAGATGTTTCCGATGTCAGCTGGATTGTTCCTTCTGTGGAAATCGTTACAGCCTGCCGTCCGGTGGGAGTGGCTGCTCATACCTGGGAACAGACTGCCTGTGCCGGTATGGGGATCGGTCAGAAAGGCATGATTCTGGCTGCCAGAACCATGTATAAAACCGGTCTGAAACTGCTGCTTTCTCCGGAACTTCTGGAAAAGGTAAAAGAAGAATTTGAAGCCAGTACAGAGGAAATGAAATATCAGCCTGTGATCTGAGGGAAATCCTGACGGCAGTAACATTTATGGACGCGGACAGGCAGCAGCTCAGAACAACAGTTGCAATAAGATTATTATTTTGGTAAAATAAAAATGATTTTACCCCGATAAGATGATAATGGAGAGCATGCCGGAGGGGCATGCTCTTTTTCTCCCTGTCAAAGTTCCGGTACGAAGTTTCTGGCAGGGTAAAATGTATGGGGTGTCCCAAAATGGACACAGCCTGCGAAAGGGGATAGCGGAGGTTTTTTATGAAGAGTGTAAAAGTACAGGATGCTGTGGGGATGGTTCTGTGCCATGATATTACGGAAATTGTTCCCGGTGTGGTGAAGGATGCAGCTTTTCGAAAGGGACATGTGATCAGAGAAGAAGATATTGAAAAACTGCTGAATCTGGGAAAAGCACACATTTTTGTTTATGATCTGGAGGAAGGGTACGTTCATGAAAATGATGCAGCTGCACGTATGGTGAAGGCAGCCTGCGGACAGGGAATCCGTCTCAGTGATGTAAAAGAAGGGAAAATCAATCTGTTTGCAGAATATAAGGGTGTTTTGAAAATTAATCTGGAAGCACTGTATGCCGTAACAGAAGATCCGGAAATCTGTTTTGCAACCATTCACGGCAACAAGGTCATTGAAGAAGGAACCATGGTGGCAGGTACCCGGGTGATTCCTCTGGTTGTTAAAGAAGAAAAGCTGCAGGCGTTTGAAAAAGTCTGCCAGGAAATGGGACCGATCATTCAGATGCTTCCCATGAAACATGCAAAAATCGGTATGGTTACCACCGGCTCCGAAATTCAGTCCGGGCGCATTGAGGATAAATTCGGAGCGATTCTCACAAATAAATTTTCCCATCTGGACTGCGAAGTGGTCGGACAGGTATTCCCCGGTGATGACAGGGAAGTGATTACAAAATCCATACTGGATTTCATTGATCAGGGAGTGGATATGGTAGCTGTGACAGGCGGCATGTCTGTGGATCCGGATGATATGACACCGGCGGCCATCCGCGACTGCGGAGGAGAAATCGTTACATACGGTGCACCGGTACTTCCCGGAGCCATGTTTATGCTGTCCTATGTAAAAGGGGTTCCGGTTGTGGGACTGCCCGGCTGTGTCATGTATGCAAAGCGTACCGTATTTGATCTGATTGTACCCCGCATTCTCGCAGGCGAAAAACTGACAAGAAGAGATTTTACCCATCTGGCCCATGGCGGACAGTGTCAGAACTGTGAGAGATGTGTATATCCGAACTGCGGATTCGGAGAATAGATTTAAGAAACGTTTAATTTTCTATGAAAATACATGGAATTCAGTGGTAGAATGCTTGCGTTTTCCAAAGTGACTTGTTAAAATAACTTTATTTGGTAAGCAATCTCCGATTTCTCATGGATTTAAGAGGTGACTTTATGCGAAAAAAAGTGCCGACACTGGTTATCACTTTTGAAACGACAACCATGGCTATGAAGATGGAGTCCTGCTGCAAAAAGTGCAGTGCTCCGGGAAGGATTATTCCGGTACCGGGAGAAATATCCGCCGGCTGCGGGCTGGCCTGGAGTGCGGAACCAGAAGATAGAAATACATTGGAAGCTATGATGGAGCAGTATGACCTGAAAGCAGAGGGAATCTACGAGATTTTATTCTGACAGGCAATGGACATGCAGCCGGAATGAACCGGTATTCAGAAAGCATGGCTCCGTAACAAAAGCAGAAAGAGGTTATAATGAAAAAACTAATTCGTAATGTGCTTTTAGTTTTACTGGTATTGATTCTTGGATTCTTCCTCCTTTTGAAATTCTGTGTTCCTTTCCGGAATACAGTGATCAAAGAAGCATCCAGATGGCAGTTCGTCAGAGATCTGGTGGGTAAAGAGGTGGAAGACGACTACGAAAACAAGATGGTGGATGACAATTTTGATTCCATCAATCATACAGTAAATGACGGAGTTGCCGGTAAACTGACAGGTTATACCAATATCGCTTTATTTGGAATCGATTCCCGTGCAACAGATGGATTTGATGATGGGATTCGAAGCGACTCCATTATTGTTGTCAGCATCAATAATGATACCAACAGTGTCAAAATGGTTTCCGTATACCGTGACACGATGCTGAAAATTACAGACAACAATGGTAAAGTACAGTATGCAAAAGCAAATCATGCTTTTTTCAAAGGCGGAGCAAACTGTGCAGTATCCATGTTGAATAACAATCTGGATCTGGATATATCGGAATATATTGTGGTAAATTTTGCAGGTCTTACGGAAATTATTGATAAGCTGGGCGGTCTTACCCTGGACATCAGAGAAGAAGAAATCAAGTATATCAATGAGTATATTGGGGAGACCAGTAAAATCGCCGGTGTGAAATCAGAAAAAATCCGTAAAGCAGGAGAGCAGCATGTGGATGGTGTTCAGGCAACTGCTTACTGTCGTATCCGGTATACACCGTTCTATGATGAGGAAGGTACAAAGTACAGCGATGATCTGGGCCGTACGGCAAGACAGAGACTGGTACTGGAAAAAATGGTAAAAAAAGCCAAAAAACTGGGTATGTCTGAATTGATTGATCTGGTAAAAGAGATCATGAACATGAATACCGAAGACAGTACCTTTATCAAGACCAGTCTGCGATATAATGAGGTCATGGATCTGGTTCCGGTATTGATTGACTATGATATCGAGGATGCAACCGGTTTCCCTTTCACACTGACTGCACCGACCATCAAAGGCACCAGCTATGTGGTTGCTCAGGGACTTTCCTATAATGTACAGGAACTTCACAAGTTCCTTTTCGAGGAAGAGGAATACGAGGTGTCCAA
Organism: Lachnospiraceae bacterium; assembly: GCA_051879215.1. GTDB lineage: Bacteria > Bacillota > Clostridia > Lachnospirales > Lachnospiraceae > TWA4. Next base: position 1,395 of record JBJELP010000067.1, on the reverse strand, counting down.
AGAAGTTGAAAAGATTTCCAAGTATATCCGAAACTATACAGGTGTAAAGGAAGTTCATTTAAAGGAAGAGACTGAATCTGAACAGTAACACATTGAGAATATCGATAATCCTATCGGCAGATACAATTTGTGCATTGTATCTGCCGATGTTATTATATAAACAAATGCAGGCTGACTGCCCCATCAGGGAGGAAGCCTCTTTCCATTCGAAATATGAGTTCGAAATACAAAGAAAAAGACAGGAGTAATGCATATGGATAAAACAGTAAATGCTTTGGGACTGGCATGCCCCTTACCGGTGGTAGAAACGAAAAAAGCACTGGAAACCATGACAGAAGCAGGTATTCTGACAGTACTGGTAGATAATGAGGTGGCTGTACAGAATGTTTCAAAGTTCGCAGAATCCAGAAATCTTTCTGTAAGATCAGAAAAAGCTGCGGACAGGGAGTTTCATATTATGATCACTGTTTCCGGTGAAAAAAGTAAGGAAAAAACAGTTGAAGCAGAGGAAGAGGAGACGGTTTGCATCATGGACGGAAGACAAAAAGGACTTGTGGTAGTAATTGGAAGCAATCAGATGGGCAATGGAGAGGAAAAACTTGGAAAGAATCTGATGAAAGCATTTATTTTTGCATTGACCAAGCAGGATGTTCTTCCGGAAACCATTCTGTTCTATAATTCAGGTGCGTACCTTACCTGTGAAGACAGTGACAGTCTGGCAGATCTGAAGGATCTGGAAGCACAGGGAGTAGAAATCCTGACCTGCGGTACCTGTCTTGACTTCTATGGACTGAAGGAAAAACTGGCTGTGGGCAGTGTGACAAATATGTATGTGATTGTTGAAAAACAGGAAAAAGCCAGCAGAATTGTAAAACCCTGAGATAAAAGATAATCATAATAGAATAATAGTTACGAATCAGATTTTACCTTTTCGCAAACAAATATAAGCCAGTACAGCCGGATCTACTAAATGGCTGCATCGTTTTTGCCTGCAGTGGATGTATGTACTGGCTTAAAGTGCAAAAAGGCACCGTATACGAAATGAAGTTCGTACGATGCCTCTGTTCATTTCTTATTCCGCATATGCAATGGCTTCAATTTCTACCAGTGCATCCTTGGGAAGACGGGCAACTTCCACTGCAGCTCTTGCAGGGCAGTCTTTCCGGAAAAATTCTGCATAAACTTCATTCATTTCGGAAAACATATTCATATCCTTCAGATAGACACCGACACGTACACAGCTGTTTAAATCCAGTCCTTCCGATGCAAGGATGTTTTTGATATTTGTCAGGGACTGACGGGTCTGTGTGCGGATATCAACACCGGCAAAAGAACCTGTGGAGGGATCAATAGGGATCTGACCGGATACAAAGATGAAATTTCCGGCTTTTACTG
>JBJELP010000066.1:0-15925 GCA_051879215.1 Lachnospiraceae bacterium | reverse complement strand
TTTATTCCTCTCATTTACTGCAAAATTTCTTTTGCAGAACCAGTCTGCATTTCTCAGTCATATTTCTCTCAGATAATAATACAGGAAAAATGAGAATACTACAAGAATCAGGTGAAGTATCCCTTGAGTTATAGAACATTTTCAAGTATAATCCATATATGCTTTTGACTGGCAAAATTTCACAATATGTTTTGCCGTCGCAATTTTTGCATCTATTTGCATTTATTTAAGGAGGAAATCTCTATGATCAAGCTTTTAGAAAATGGCGCATATCTCTTAAACGGTACGGAACTGATTGAAGATTCCAATGATGTTTCAGCCGTTCTGCATGCAAAGCTTGGCAATACTGTCCCCAACCAGACAGAAGCCGCCAAAGGTACCATGGCGTACAATATTTTACAGGCTCATAATACATCCGATGATCCCTCACAGTTGAAGATCAAATTTGACTGTCTGACATCCCACGATATTACATATGTCGGTATTATCCAGACAGCACGAGCCAGCGGACTTGAAAAATTCCCGATTCCCTATGTTCTGACCAACTGTCACAACAGCCTCTGTGCCGTTGGCGGTACTATCAATGAAGATGATCACATGTTTGGTCTTACCTGTGCCCAGAAATACGGTGGAATCTACGTTCCTCCTCATCAGGCAGTTATTCACCAGTATGCCCGTGAAATGCTGGCCGGATGCGGTAAAATGATCCTGGGTTCCGACAGCCACACCCGTTATGGTGCACTGGGTACCATGGCAATCGGTGAAGGCGGCGGCGAACTTGCCAAACAGCTGCTGGGTCGTACATATGACGTAAAAATGCCCGGTGTTATCGCTGTTTACCTGACCGGCGAACCCATGAAAGGTGTTGGCCCGCAGGACGTTGCTCTTGCTCTGATCGGTGCAACATTCGCCAATGGTTACGTTAATAATAAGGTTATGGAATTTGTCGGCCCCGGTGTGAAGAATCTGAGTGCAGACTTCCGTATCGGTATCGATGTTATGACCACAGAAACCACCTGTCTGTCATCCATCTGGACCACAGATACAACCATTTCCGATTACCTGGCATTACATGGCCGTGCAGATGCCTACAAAGAATTAAATCCTGCACCGGTTACATATTATGATGGTGCTATCATTGTGGATCTGAGTACCATTAAACCCATGATTGCCATGCCTTTCCATCCCAGCAACACCTATGAAATCGATGATTTAAAGGCAAATCTGGATGATATCCTTGCGGATGTGGAAAAGAGAGCCCGTGTATCCTTCGGCGAAAAATGTGATTTCACTCTCCGCAACAAAGTGATTAACGGAAATCTTTATGTTGACCAGGGTATTATCGCAGGCTGCGCAGGCGGCGGCTATGAAAATATTGTTGCTGCAGCAGACATTCTCCGCGGCAAATTCACCGGTGATGATAAATTCACACTAAGTGTATACCCTGCTTCCACTCCCATTTTCCTGGAACTGGTGAAAAACGGAAGTGTTGCAGATCTGATGACAGCCGGTGCAATTGTCAAGACAGCATTCTGCGGTCCCTGCTTCGGTGCCGGTGACACACCTGCCAATGGTGCATTCAGTATCCGTCACTCCACCAGAAACTTCCCCAACAGAGAAGGATCCAAAATTCAGAGCGGACAGCTTTCTTCTGTTGCACTAATGGATGCACGTTCCATCGCAGCTACAGCTGCCAATAAAGGCTTCCTCACCGCAGCAACCGATCTGGATACCGAATTTACCGGTAAGAAATATTTCTTTGACAGCACAATTTACGAAAACCGTATCTATGACAGCAAGGGAGTTGCTCATCCGGAAGTAGATATTCAGTTTGGTCCCAACATCAAGGACTGGCCTTCCATGGTACCGTTAACAGAAGACCTGCTCCTTCGTGTTGCATCTGTCATCCATGATCCGGTTACCACAACCGATGAACTGATTCCCTCCGGTGAAACTTCCTCCTATCGTTCCAATCCTCTGGGACTGGCAGAATTCACCTTATCCAGAAAAGATCCTGCTTATGTTGGAAAAGCAAAGGCTGTCAGAACCGTTGAAGAAGGCCGCCGTGAAGGAAACTGCCCCTGCCAGACGGAAGATCCTGCCTATGCTGAGGCATTCCGTATCATCAAGGAAAGCTATCCTGAATTAAAAGCATCCGAAACAGGTATCGGAAGCACAATTTATGCAGTAAAACCCGGTGATGGTTCCGCCCGTGAACAGGCGGCATCCTGTCAGAAGGTTCTTGGCGGCTGGGCAAATATTGCAAGAGAATACGCAACCAAACGGTATCGTTCCAACCTGATTAACTGGGGTATGCTTCCTTTCTTACTGGATCAGGAAGAACTTCCCTTCGATCTGGATGGATTTGTATTTATTCCCGGTATCCGTTCTGCCATCGAGAATAAAACAAGTGTTATCACTGCATATGCAGTAAAAGATACCCTTGTTCCATTTGAATTACGTCTCGGAGACCTGACAGACGATGAACGCAAGATTATTCTTGCCGGCTGTCTGATCAACTTCTATAAAAATTAGTACGCTGCACTTTCATTGACAAACTGTTGCATACAGATTTATATTAAAAAGACTGTTTTCTGATAAACATAAAATATTCAGCGGCTGCGTTGAATAATGATGATAATCAGATAAACAGTCTTTTTTGTATTACCATGCTGGTACAATATTAATAATTATTCAATCTTTTTTTACTATATTCCTTCCTATTATATTCTGTTGTTAGTTCCCCCCAATTCTTTTTTATATATTTTATATTATCTTTCTTACTATATTCCGTTGTTATTTACCCTCAATTCTTTTTTATATATGATACCAGAGTTAAAAGGTCATGCTGTTCATGCTTGTATACCCTAAAGGGCACGTGTGAAAAAGCATGACTTTGGACCCAACGTCTATTATATATTATATTTTTTGTACTTATTACTTCATACAATTATTCATAAAATAGAAACACATTGAATCATCACAGAATTACTCGGTTCCGTTTCTCCATTCGCTTATTCGATGTACTAGAACCGACTTAATCAACAGCTACAATTTACAGTTGCTTTTCATAACAGATTTCTTCCGGATGAACTCCCGGTTTCATCATTCCATGAGTAACAAATCCATTTGCTTCATAAAACTTTCTTGCACGAATATTATCCCGGAATACCCACAACATACCCCTGTCATATCCTTCCTTTTTCATATCATGCAAAACACGATTCAGCATCTTCGTCCCGTAACCTTTTCTCCAGTTGCTCTGCAAACTGTGAATACAGATCAGTTCCGCATATTCAGACATACTTTCCGTTCGTGATCTGTCCCACCATGCAATGCAGTGAGGCCTTCCATCCACTTCCAGAATATATCCATTTCCCTTGTCTGCATCCAGAAGTTTCTTATACATCCGGATTGTCGGCTCCATTTCTGTACATTTATCAAGTATCTCATCCACTAAAATCCCTTTAAATGCCGTCTTCCAGCTTTTCGTCTGAATATGTGCCAGAGATACTTCATCACCTTTTCCTGCTTTTCGAATGGAAACCCCCATCACATTCTCTTCCTTCCTTTGTTGTTCACATTTTCGACTCTTGTATCCTATTATAAAGTGTAAATTGATTTCACATAATCCATCCGGGAAGCCATATTGGAGAAAAGCAGATCCACAATCGTTATTGCAGTCATTGCTTCCACTACTACTACCGCACGTGGAACAATAATGGGATCATGTCTTCCATGAATCACCATATCCGTTTTTTCTCCATCTTTCGTAACTGTATGCTGTTCTCTGCTGATGCTGGGAGTTGGTTTTATGGCAGCCCGAATAATGATGTCACTTCCATCACTCATGCCTCCCAGAATGCCTCCTGCGTGATTTGTTTTCTTGATAACATGTCCATCTGCATCCAGGTCAAACTCGTCATTGTTTACAGATCCTGTACTCTCTGCAACTGCAAATCCATCACCAATTTCAAATCCCTTTACCGCTCCAATAGACATGATGGCTTTTGCAAGATTGGCATCCAGTTTATCAAATACAGTATCACCGATTCCTGCAGGCATATTTTTTACAACGCATTCAATTATGCCTCCTGAAGAATCCTGTTCATGGATTTTTGTTTTCAGATATTCTTCTGCTTTCTTTGCTGCATCTGCATCCGGCATATACATTTTATTATTCAAAATTTCTTCTTTATTAAACTTAGCGGGATCAATCTGTACCGGTCCTATGGATTTTGCATATGCATACACTTCAATTCCCAATTCTTTCAGAATCTTCATGGCCACAGCTCCACCTGCAACTCGTCCAATGGTTTCCCGGCCGGAAGATCTGCCTCCGCCACGATAGTCACGAATACCGTATTTCTGATCAAACGTATAATCAGCATGTCCCGGACGATAAGAATATGCAATCTGACCATAATCTCTGGATCTCTGATCTTTATTCCAAACCATCATGGATATGGGAGTCCCTGTGGTTTTGCCTTCGAAAACACCGGATAAAATCTGTACTTCGTCTCCTTCTTTTCTCGCTGTTGTAAACTGACTCTGCCCCGGTTTTCTCCGATCCAACATCTGCTGAACATCACTTTCTGTCAATTCCAGACCTGCCGGACATCCATCCACAACAACGCCTAATGCTTTCCCATGGGATTCTCCCCATGTGGAAACTGTAAATATTTTTCCTAATACTGAACCTGCCATATTACTTTTCCTTTTCTGTTTATTTATTATTCATGGTTCTCCGCCATATGCTTCTTTGTTTAACAAAATGAAATCGGCACTTACAGAGATTGACCCTCACTAAGACAAGTAGTTATTGCTCATCACCTATAAAGATGAGAGGCATCTCTGCCAGAGATAATGCCTGAGATAATTCATGCATTTCTCTGAATTTTTCAACATCTTCAGAGTGTTTCACGTGAAACATTTTACACTATTTCATCTTTTTGTTAATGTACAAATACCCTATTATATTAATTCAAAATGTAAATAAAGTCCACAAAAAAAGATGAAACATCAATTATTAATGACGTTTCATCTTCTTAATAATTCAAATCAATGCTTCTTTTATTTCAAATCAATACTTGCGGAAATGGCTCCGGATTCAATTTGTAAAACAATCATTTTCTTATTCGAATTCGTGCGCAGTTTCCGTTATTTTGCAATTGCTTTTTCCAATGCCTTCTCTTCTTCTCTTCCCAAAGCAAGTTCGCATTTTCCATTTTCAATGGTCTTCATGTAAAGGTAACTGCCTTCTCTTGTATGAATGGAATTCATAATAATACCGGTATTGCTTTTATCAAGCAATGCCATGGCAAAACTGATCTGTCCACCTAAACCTTTTAATGCATCGTACTTTTCAATACCGGTTTTCTGATAACATATCTGAATATTATTATCCATATCCTGTATTTTTTTCTGGATTTCATCATTTTCCCGGTTCAGCTTGTCTATCAAAGCAGCCTGGTTTTGAATCATCTCTTCCAGGGATACCGCTTCACTTCCCATCATAAATTTACTGTACTGCTTTTTCAGTTTTCGCATTTTGAAGAGCGAAACAATCACCACAAGCAGGAGTAACGCAGTTAATCCGCCAAGTCCTGCAATAATATAGGCAGGATCAATTAATAAATTGTTCAACATACTTTTTTCTAACATTTTTCTCTTCTCCCTAACCGATACACTAACATTTCAAAGCAAATACTTCTCTATTTCAAATCTATATTTGAATCTGCTCTTTGCTTCGATCGACTCATATGTGCACCGAATTTTCATACTACTGATTTCAATTATTCCATATCACCCGGAAGTTTCTGAAGAAGTTCAAGAAGACGTTCCAATTCATCCATGGAATAATATTCAATTTCTATTTTTCCTTTGTCATCTTTTTTCTTTTTGATACTGACCTTTGTTCCCATGACTTTCTTTAGAATATCTTCATAATTCCGATACACAAGGCAAATTTTCTCTTCCAGGGGATCGATTTCTTTTTGCTTTTCTTCATCCGGAATATGAGGTTCTTTCATCTGCCGGACAAGTTCCTCGGTTTCACGGACACTTAACCCTTCTTCTACGATACGCATTGCAATATCATATTGTTCATCCGGATTTTCCAATGCAAGAAGGGAACGGGCATGGCCGTTGCTGATTTTTCCTTTTGAAAGCAGTTCTTTTACACCTTCATCCAGTTTTAACAGACGAACCGTGTTAGCGATTACCGTTCTGCTCTTTGAAACTTTCCTGGATAATTCTTCCTGTGTCATATGGAACTCCTGCATCAATTTCTGATATGCCATTGCCTCTTCAATGGGATTCAGATCTTCTCTCTGCAAGTTCTCAATTAAGGAAAGTTCCATAATCTGCTGTTCCGTAAGATTTTTTACAACCACAGGGACCGTTTTCAGCCCTGCAATTTTTGCAGCTCTCCATCTTCTTTCGCCGGTCACAATTTCAAAATGCTCATCTTTTTTCACAACCACCAAAGGCTGAATAATGCCGTGCTGCTTGATTGAATCAGCCAGTTCATTCAAGGCATCTTCTTCAAAATTTTTGCGCGGCTGTTCTTTGTTGGGCTCCACCAAACTGATCTTCACTTCGAAATCTGCTGCATTTTTTTCATCTGCATTGGAATCTGTATTTTGTTTTCTCTCTTTTTCTGTTTTCTTTTCCGAATCATCATTCTTCATAACACCCTGAGGAATCAGAATGTCAAGACCTTTTCCAAGACCACTCTTTCTTGCCATTTTACCCCCACCAATTCATCTTTTCCATTTGAGAATTTGTTACTGTTCAGAGCCAAGCAGATTTACACAAAAAGTGCGGTGAATGCTTGCATTCATGAGCACATTTTTGTAAATCTATTTGGCGGATACGCCACACCGAGGAAACACGCAGTGTTTTCGAGGTTGGATCTGAACAGTAACGAAAAATTGTTTCAATCGACGCTTTCAGTGATTTGGCGCCGGATTCAGTTTGCAAAGCAAACATTTTTCTATTTGCTCATCATTTGTTAATCAACTGAAGAATACGCATCATTCTCAATCACTTCTTCTGCCAGAAGTCGATAAGCTTCCGCTCCGGATGATTTTGCATCATAGTAATTAATTGGCAAACCATGGCTGGGTGCCTCTGCTAATCTTACATTTCTGGGTATAATTGTTTTATAAATATTCTGCTGCAGATGTCCTTTTACGTTTTCCACCACCTGTAAAGAAAGATTGGTTCTTGCATCGAACATGGTAAAAACCACACCTTCGATTTCCAATGAGGGATTCAATCGTTCTTTTACCAAACTGATGGTATAAATCAACTGGCTCAAGCCTTCCAGCGCATAATACTCGCACTGAATCGGAACCAGTACCGTATCTGCAGTTGTCATTGCATTAATCGTAAGCATATTTAGCGAAGGAGGACAATCGATAATAATAAAATCGTAGTTATCTTTAATCTTCGCAATGTTATCTTTTAATATGTATTCTTTTTGATCAATACCAATCAGTTCAATTTCACAGCCGGACAGATCAACATTCGATGGCAATACATCCAGATTATCAAATACATTTTTCACAACACATTCTTCGATTGTTGCTTCTCCCAACAGTAAATCGTATACGGTGTAGTTCTGATCATTCTTATCCAGAGCAAGACCACTGGTACAATTCCCCTGCGGATCCATGTCAATTGCAAGAACATGTTTATCTTTAGCCGCCAGACATGAAGCCAGGTTAATACTTGTAGTACTCTTTCCCACTCCACCTTTCTGGTTAGCAACAGCAATTACTCTTCCCATTATAAGTCTCCTATATAACGTAATAGTTTGTACTGTTCAGAGACAAGCAGATTTATACAAAAAGTGCGGTGAATGCTTGCATTCATGAGCACTTTTTGTAAATGTATTTGGCGGATACGCCACACCGAGGAAACACGCAGTGTTTTCGAGGTTGGATCTGAACAGTAACCTGAAATTGATGTACAGAGCAAGAATCTTGCCCTATGAAACAAAATCTGTTGCTATTATATCACCTTTCATTTCAATATACAATTAAGCTTTTTTTAATGTTTCACGTGAAACACTATTCAATATGTACAAGTTGAATTCATATCGATTATTAATTCATATTAATTTAATTCATATCGACTTTTACCGAGATTTAGTATCGGATTCGAAGCAGCAAATTCCTCCAAACACAAAAGCTGCAAATACAATGTTTCACGTGAAACATTGTATTTGCAGCTTTCACTATCTCAAATCAATCAGAATCCTCAATCTTCATTAAGACTGACTCATATACCTGCAATACCAGCAGGTCAAATAGCAGCATAGCAAAAATCACTTTAATGGCTCTTTAAATGGCGTTCCGGGTTTTCTAGGATACTTTTTCGGTGTGTTTTTCACTTTATGGATAACAATAAAATTTCTTTCCAGTTTTTCATCACCGCCAAAGTCTTCTTCTATGGCGAAGCGAATCAGATCCCTGTCTCCTTTTTTTTCAAGACACGAGTTGGTTCCGCCAAGAATCTGAATGGCTCTTCCTGCTTCTTTTAACTCCTCTTCTCCTTTCATGGATTTATAAGGGATAAAAGAGCCGCCAATCTTTACAAACGGAATACAGATTTCAGAAAGCGAATTCATATTTGCAACTGCTCTGGATACACAAAAATCAAAATATTCTCTGTATCCGGGCTTTCTCACAATTTCTTCTGCCCTTCCGTGGATGGCAGTGATCTTCTCCAGGTGCAGAGCTTCTATCACTTCCTTCAGGAAATTTACTCTTTTATTCAATGAATCCAGTAAAACAATCTCCAGATCAGGAAAAAGTATTTTCAAAGGAATTCCGGGAAATCCGGCACCGGTTCCCACATCAATCATAGTAGGGCTGCCGGAAAAATCAACATATTTTGCCAAAACTACGCTATCCAGAAAGTGCTTTACAACGACTTCTCTGTATTCTGTAATTGCAGTGAGATTCATCACCTTATTTTTTTCAATCAGCATATCATAAAACAGTTCAAACTGTTCGGTCTGCTTTTCAGATAAAGAAAATCCATTTTTGGCAAACACTTCTTTTAAGTAAATGCTTCTCTCTTCCATTCCATTTCCTTTCCGTTTGTAATTGGCTACTCGCTCTGTCTGCTTCCATGCTGTTCCAGATATACAACCAGAACAGATATATCAGCCGGGGAGACACCGGAAATACGGGAAGCCTGACCTACGGACATTGGTTTATAAAGATTCAGCTTCTGCATTGCTTCTTTACGGAGTCCTTTTACTTTTGAATAATCAAAGTCTACATAAAGCTTTTTATTTTCCAGTTTTTTGAACTGTTTCACCTGCTGCATCTGTCTTTTAATATAGCCTTCATATTTCAGCTGAATGTTAACCTGTTCTGCAACTTCATCGGAAATATCAGGGCGTTCCGGGTCGAGTTCGGCAAGCATATTGTAATCCAGTTCCGGACGTTTAATCAACTCAGCAAGTGTAATTCCACTCTTCAGTTCGGTACTGTTATGACTCCTCAGAAATTCCTGAACGCGCTTATTGGCACCAATATTTGTATGCTCCACACGGACAATTTCTGCATTCATGGCATCCACTTTATCCAGCACTTTCTGATATGCCGCATCGCTTACCAGACCGATTCTATGACCGATTTCCGATAAACGAATATCCGCATTGTCCTGTCTGAGCAGCAATCGATATTCTGCACGTGAAGTCATCATACGATATGGTTCATGATTTTCCTTTGTAACCAGGTCATCAATCAATACACCAATATAGGCCTGTGAACGATCCAGAATAATCTGTTCTTCCTTTTTTACACTGAGTGCCGCATTAATTCCGGCGATTAAGCCCTGTGCTGCGGCCTCTTCATAACCTGAACTGCCATTAAACTGGCCCCCCGCAAATAATCCGGGTATTGTTTTAAATTCCAATGTGGGTTTCAGCTGCCTGGGATTGATGCAGTCATATTCGATCGCATAGGCATTTCTTACAATAACCGCATTCTCCAGGCCCGGTACCGTGTGATACATTGCATACTGTACATCCTCCGGCAGAGAACTGGACATACCGCTCAGATACATTTCATGGGTATATAATCCTTCCGGTTCCACAAATACCTGATGCCTGTTTTTATCGGCAAATTTCACTACTTTGTCTTCGATAGACGGACAATATCGAGGTCCCGTTCCTTCAATTGCTCCGGAGAATAAAGGAGACCGATCAATGTTATCGCGGATGATCTTATGTGTTTCTTCATTGGTATAGGTCAGCCAGCAGGATACCTGTTCTTTCTGAACCGATGCCGGATCCGTCGAGAAAGAAAATGGAACGACTTTTTCATCACCTGTCTGCTCTTCCATTTTGCTGAAGTCCACAGTTCTTCCATCGACTCTGGCAGGAGTGCCTGTTTTGAAACGATACATTTCAATGCCATGGGCAATCAAACTGTCTGTCAGGTGATTGGCTGCCATCAGACCATTGGGACCTGTGTAATAACTGATATCTCCATATATACATCTTGCCCGCAGATACGTTCCCGTACATAAAACAGCTGCCTTACAGCTGTACTCTGCTCCGGATACGGTTTTCACACCAATGATTTCATTATTCTCACCGGTAATAATCTCACTTACCTCTGCCTGCCGGATCACCAGATTATCTGTCTTTTCCAGAACATTACGCATTTCTCTGGAATAATTCTGTTTATCCGCCTGTGCACGCAAGGAATGCACAGCCGGTCCTTTTGACTGGTTCAGCATTTTGGACTGAATAAAGGATTTATCAATATTCTTGCCCATCTCACCGCCCAGGGCATCAATCTCTCTTACCAGGTGTCCCTTGGAACTTCCTCCGATATTCGGATTACAGGGCATCAGTGCAATACTATCCACACTCACCGTAAACATAATGGTTTTCAGACCAAGACGTGCACATGCCAGAGCTGCCTCACAGCCCGCATGACCTGCACCAACTACTGCAATATCATATTTTTCCTTAAGAAACGGCATTTTTCTACCTCATTTATCTGAAATTTGTAACCGTCCGGCAGATTTCTGCATCGAACAGATTTTATCAACAGATTCCATACTCACTTTAACTTCTTGTTCAGCGGTTATTTACCCATACAGAACTTGCTGAATATTTCATTGACCAGATCATCTTCCACAGATTCTCCGGTAATATATCCCAGCTGTTCATATGCACTCATCATATCAATTGTGAAAAAGTCCTCCGGCATACCGGCAGCAATGCTGTCCATTACCAGCTGAAGACTTCTATATGCACTGTCCAGCGCAGCTTTATGTCTGGCACTGGTCAGATAAATTTCATCATTAAATTTCAATTCTTCCGCATAAAACATTTCCCGAATCCGATCCTTCAGAATCTCAAAGCCGGTTCTGTCTTTAGCTGAAAAAACAACAACGGTCTGTTCCGGAAGCATTTGTCTGATTTCCTGCTCATCCAGCAGGGTATCCAGATCGCATTTATTAAACAGTACGATGGCCTTTTTATCTGCAATGCACTGAATAATTTCTTTATCATTTTCATCTAAGGGTTTGGTCGCATCAATTACATACAGAACCAGATCTGCTTCCGCAGCCTGCTCTTTTGCTCTTTCCACTCCAATCTGTTCCACCAGATCTGCAGTTTCCCGGATTCCTGCCGTATCCACAATATTCAGACTGATTCCATCCAGCAAAATATGTTCTTCCAGTGTATCTCTTGTGGTACCTTCAATATCTGTGACAATCGCTCTCTCCGATCCCACCATCAGATTCAGAAGGGATGATTTTCCTGCATTGGGCTTTCCAAGGATAACAGTTTTAATTCCTTCCTTCAGCATTCTTCCATCATCCGCATGATCGGTCAGTTTTCGGATTTCCTGCAGCAGGGGCTTTATTTTTTCCACCAGTTCTTCTCCGTAATTATCCATGGGGTAATGTTCCGGATCATCCAGTGCGGATTCGATATAAGCAATTTCATAAATCAGTCTTTTTCGTATTTCCTTTATCTTATCGGACACAGATCCGGATAACTGTTTCACAGCACTTTTTAATGCAAATTCATTCTGTGAATTGATAATATCAATTACAGCTTCCGCCTGAGACAGATCCATTCTTCCATTCAGAAAAGCACGTTTGGTGAACTCTCCTGCTTCTGCCGGACGGGCTCCGTATTCCATAACCGTATCCAGAATTTTCTTCATAACCAGAATTCCGCCGTGACAGTTTATTTCAACCACATCTTCAGCGGTATAGCTATGGGGCCCTCTCATGACAGATACCAGAACCTCATCAATAATCTGATCCCGGTTCACAATATGTCCGTAATGCAGGGTATGTGTCGGAACATCAGCCAGTTTTTTTCCACTCTTCTTCGCTCTGAAAATACGATCTGCAATACCAATGGCTTCGGAACCGCTGATTCGCACAATACCAATTCCCGAATGAGTCATTGCTGTACCAATTGCAGCAATTGTATCATTATTCATATATTTTTCCTCCCTCTGGTTTGCAGAAAAGCCGTGCTGAATTCATCAGCACGGCTTTTATCCTCAATCTGATATACAACAGGAGATTGATCATGGGTTCCTGTCTTAATCTTCCTGTTTCTGTTCTGCGGATACTGTATCATTGGTGGTTTCTCTGTTGAAATCTTTATTTCTGTTATAACCGCCCTTTTTGTATGAGCTGTTGTAACGATTATATCCACCTTTGCCGCCGTTTGATCTGTTGTTATAGGTCTTCTCACGTTTCAGTGAGATTACAACATGTCTGTACGGTTCCTCTCCTTCACTTCTTGTAACCACATAGCGGTCATTCTGAAGTGCCGCATGAATCACTCTTCTTTCATAGGGATTCATAGGTTCCAGAGAAACAGGTTTTTTGGTTCTTTTTACCTTAAATGCAATATTCTTTGCCAGGTTCTCAAGGGTGTCTTTTCTTCTTTCACGGTAATTCTCGGTATCAAGTTTTACACGAATGTAATCTTCATGGTTCTTATTGGCAACAAGGCCTGTCAGATACTGAAGGGAATCCAGTGTCTGTCCTCTCTTACCAATCAGAATGCCCATATCTTCACCGATCATGTTGATGTCCAGTACATTTTCTTCTTCATCAAATTTACTGTCAACAGAAACCGCAAGACCCATGGCATTGCATACCTGAGTAATAAACTCTTCCGGTGTAGCAGCAACTTTCATATCTGTTTTGCTGACCGGCTTATCCTCATTGCTCTTTTCAAAAACTGCAGCATCCTCTTCCTGCTTTTCTTCAGGTTCAGCAACAGTTTCAACTGCAGGCGCGGATGTTTTGGAAGATGAATTCATGAAGTTTTCCAGTTCTTCTGAAAACGCATCTTCTTTCACCCATGCTCTGATTACTGCAGGTCTGCTTAAAATTCCAAAGAATCCTGTCTTTCCTGCATCGATCACCTCATACTCCATCTTATCGCTGGTGGTACCGAGTTCGATCATCGCCTGAGTAAGAGCCTCTTCCACATTTTTTGCAGTTACTTCAATCTTATTCATTATACATTCCCATATTGCGGCGATTCAGCCGAGCATCCATAATTTTCTTTAAAAAACTTTTCCGCAAAAAACTGAATCGTTACCTCACATTGTGTTCAAATCGACGCTTTCAGATATTCGGCGCCGGATTCGGTTTGCACAGAATTTCTTCTATGATATCAGTGAATTATTATTTCTTTTCTTTGTCATTAAAATCCTGAACCATTCTGGCTCTTGCCGCAATACTGCCCTTTTCATAGGTTTTATTATAGTATGCACTGCTGTCAGATGTATTCTTTTCAATGACAGGAATGATTTTTTCTTTCTTTTCCGTATTGGCAGCCGGATTCATATTGGAATTTCCATGAACATACGAGCCATCTGCATTAATTTCGGGAAGTCCCTGTTTTGCACGCTTTTTGTTCTGCTTTTCAATATTTTTTTCAATAATGCTGTCAACACCAATCATGTCAAAATACTTGTTAACGCATACCTGAATCACCGTTCTGACTACGGCACTTGCGATCCAGTAAATACCCAGACCTGCAGGAAGTGTAATACAGAAAAATGCAGACATCAGAGGCATAAAGGTATTCATGCTCTTCATGGTTGCTGCAGTGGGATCATCCGGATTTGTGTTTGTATTCTGACCGGCCTGAGATACTTTGATATTCAACCACTGGGTAAACCATGCCAGAAAAGGAATCAGCAGCGCAATACTGAACCTGAATCCGGGTGCTTCTGTCAGGTTAATACCGCCAAGGAAGGAATTCATATCCAGAATTTTTTCATACAGCGGTCTGATCTGATCTGCAATTGAAGGAAACAGATCAGAAAAACTTGCCCATTCAGTTTTATCAAATTTGTAAAACAGGTCAATGATGTAGTTTACAGATTCAGGCGTAGAACCGTCAAATGCATATTTTTCCGGATTCATGGCATTGGCATTGGCCAGATCAGCAATTTTGGATGCAAAATCATTCTGTGTCAGAGCGATCGTTGCAATTTCCTGCAGCTGTTCCTTAATACCGGTTACATAGCCGGGAATCTGATAAATTACGCGGTATAAAGCAAGCATAATCGGAAACTGAACCAGTGTCGGAAGACATCCTGATGTGGGATTGTATCCGTACTTGTCATAGATCATCTGTGTTTCTTTCTGCTGCTTTTCCATGGAAGCCTGATCTCTTTTACCCTTGTATTTACTCTGAATTTTCTGAAGTTCAGGGTTTACAACGGCATTCAGCTTCATATTTTTCTGCTGCATAATCGATAACGGAATCAGCAGAATATTAACAACAATAGTAAATAAAATAATTGCAAGTCCGATGTTGGGAATACCAAGGCTGCTGATGGCATCATAAATACCATTCATCAGAATACCCAGCAGCTTCGCAAAGGGACCTACAATTTTTCCGTCATACTGTGTCAGTAAAATAAAGTTCAAAGGAGTACCTCCGATTTACGGGACGGGATCATACCCACCCTTGGCAAAAGGATTACATCTCAAAATGCGCCAAACCGCAAGCAGTCCGCCTTTCCATACCCCATACCGTTCGATTGCAATGATTGCATACTGTGAACATGTCGGAACATACCGACAGCATGGCGGTTTCATGGGCGAAATATATCTGCGGTAAAACCTGATCAGGGAAATCAAGCATTTTTTCATCAATTCCATATCCTCTCATCACAAATGCATTACTACGCCAGCATATTGTGAAGCCTGGCCAAGTGCAGAACTGCACTTTCAATTTCACTGTAATTTCTGCCTTTTGCTTCTTTTCTGGCTACAACCACAATGTCATAACCTTTCTGGAATCTGTTTTCATTAAGTCTGAAACTCTCTTTTATGAGTCTTTTCACACGATGCCTTACTACACTGTTTCCTACTTTTTTACTGACGGAAATTCCCAGTCTGCCAGCAGTATCCTCCTGCGCAGGTGCCAGGTACATAACGAGGTACTTGTTGACATACGATTTTCCGTTTCGGTAAATTTTTAAAAAATCCCTGTTATTCTTAATTGATTCCATGTTCTGTCATCACCTTCCGCTTATCCAGATCCGGGACTCCTCTGACCGGATGTCCGGAGCCAATCTTTCAATAGAAACTCATACAGCCCTTTCTGGATATCTCGCAAAAAAAGGCCACATGAACTGCGGCCTTTGCTGAATTATGCGGATAATTTCTTTCTGCCTTTTGCTCTTCTTGCCTGCAGAACCTTTCTGCCGCCGGGTGTGCTCATTCTTGCTCTGAAACCGTGAACCTTAGATCTCTGTCTCTTCTTGGGCTGGAATGTCATCTTCATATCGTATACACCTCCTTTACACATGGTAGCAACACATCATTGCCATTATATATAAAGCTCTCCATCAAGTCAAGCATTTCTTTTTATAAAAAGGAAAGG
>JBJELP010000065.1:0-15979 GCA_051879215.1 Lachnospiraceae bacterium | reverse complement strand
GTGGATATACTGACTGGCTTGAAGTGCGAAAAAGGGACCGCACACTAAATTGAATCCGTGCATCTGCCTGAGATAAGATTTGGATATTTTCTTATTTATTCCAATTGCTTTAGCCAATTCATTCTTTTCATTTTATACGATAGATGTATTTTTGGTTATATTTGATGTATTTCAGTTTTTTTTAGCCAATTTTTCATCACATGAACTTGATTTTCTGATATTTTTTCCCGATTTTTTATTTTTTTGGATATTCCGGCATTTTATCCGGCTATCTTGCCCAATTCAGGCTTCAATGCCAGTGATGAGCCTGGATGTTTGGATATTTCATCATTATTTTGGTTGTTTTGCCCAATTCAGGCTTCAATGCCAATGATGTGACTGGATGTTTGGATATTTTGTCATTATTTCGGTTGTGTATATCCAATTTCAGTGTGTCTTCTTGCAGCCCCCCCTTTTTCCTCAGTTTCCTCTATCATCACAATAAAAAAATATTAAAAAAACTGCAATCTGAGATAAATTTTCATCCCCCTGTAGGGCTTGTTCCTGTTTTTTCATCATGTTAGAATGTTTTACAGATGAAGGAATGAAAAGGGGAGTACGGATGTGAAAAAGTATGCATTAAAAAGAATCATTCAGCTGATTCCGATTTTATTTGTTATCACCTTTCTGTCTTTTGCCATGATGCGTCTGGCCGGCAGTGATGTGGTGGAGCAGAAGATGCTGAATACCGGCTCAGAGGTATCGGAGGAAGTGATAGAAGCAGCCAGAAGAGAGCTGGGTCTGGATCAGCCCTTTGTAAAACAGTATGGAGTCTGGCTCTGGAAGCTGCTGCATGGAGATATGGGAAGGAGTTATGTTTCGGATCTTCCTGTTTTTGATACCTTTGTTTCCAAGCTTCCGGCAACACTTTTGCTGACCCTGACGTCCATTATATTAACCATTCTTGTATCCATTCCGCTGGGAATTCTTTCAGCGGTGAAACAGAATCGATTTACCGATTATCTGATCCGTGCATGCAGTTTTCTGGGGAATTCCATGCCTAATTTTTTTGTTGCATTACTGTTAATGTATTTGTTTGCCATTCGTTTACATATGTTTCCGGTTATATCCAAAGGACTTGAGCTGAAAAGTGTGTTTCTTCCGACTCTGACACTGGCCATTGCCATGAGTGCAAAATATCTGAGACAGGTGCGTGCAGCGATTCTGGATGAACTGAATAAACCGTATGTGATCGGAGCCAGAGCACGGGGAATTCCCTTCCATGTGATTATGTTCCGCAGCATTCTGAAAGCATCGCTGGTGACCATAATTACGTTACTGACCCTTTCCATAGGTAGTCTGTTGGGCGGTACGGCCATTATTGAGAGTATTTTTATGTGGGATGGTGTTGGCAAAATGGCGGTGGATGCCATCAATATGCGTGACTATCCGATGATTCAGGCCTATGTGATGTGGATGGCGATCATTTATGTGGTTGTGAATCTGCTGACAGACCTGTCATACAGATGGCTGGATCCCCGTATCCGGTTGGGAGGAATGGAAAATGAGTGAAGCTGCTAATATTTCTGTCAGAATACAGAAGGTAAAACAAAGCAGGGTAAAGATAAAACTGTTTGTTCTCCTGACAGCTGCTGTGCTGCTTCTGTTAGCGGCTTTTTTTGCACGCCAGCTGTGTCCTTATGATCCATATGAAATGGATCTGTCCATTGCCAATCTGAAACCGGGAGCTGATCATATTATGGGAACGGATCAATATGGCAGGGATCTGTTTTCACGCATATTGATGGGGGGACGGACCAGTATCTTTTCCACACTCTCATTGGTTGCAATCATTTCTGTGTTTGGTACATTAATCGGAGTGACCTGTGGTTATTCCGGCAGATTCTTCGATACCTTTGTTATGCGTATTTCCGATATCTGTCTGGCATTTCCCGGTCTGGTATTTGCTCTGGCGGTTGCGGCATTGCTGAAGGGCGGAGTAGCCGGTGCGGTCATTGCTCTGGCTGTGATCAGCTGGCCCAAATATGCCCGGATTGCCCGCAGCCAGACCCTGGCACAGATGAATACGGCATACATCCATGCGGCGAAATTGTCCGGCAGCAGCAGTGTGCAGATTATCCTTCGGCACATCCTGCCCAATACCATGGGACCGGTGCTGGTGACAGCCATGCTGGATATCGGTACCATGATGATGGAACTGGCGGGTCTGTCCTTTCTGGGACTGGGTGCCCAGCCACCCACGGCAGAGTGGGGCAGCATGATGTCGGCGGGCAGAAGTATGCTGCAGATCTATCCCTGGCAGATCCTCTGCCCCGGGTTTGCGATATTTGTAACGGTCATTATTTTTAATCTGCTGGGAGATACCATCCGCGATTTTATGGATACTGACAGCAACCGTTCTTAAAAGACAGCAGCGGATTTCCATTTGTTTTGTACTTTGGGAAAACAGCAGAAATCCGTTTGTATAGCAGAGGAAAACAGACAACCTCCGCAATCAGTATAAGCCATACTAATAACCTTTATGTTATACTTGTTTAAATTTCCATCTGCAGCGTTGTCGTCAATCGCCGTAGTCACCGCTACGCCTCATTCCTCCGCCTTGCAGAATGAAAATTTATTCTGCGTCTAACATAAAGATATTAATGATGGCTTATACTGGACAACTATATCAGGATGTTGGGGGCAGAAATCATGTTTTCAGGTACGTATGAAATACATGGTTTTGTCCCCGACATTGAAAAGAGGAAGGAGAAACAGCATGAAAAGAAAAAAACTGGCAGCATGGATGCTGACCCTTTGCATGACTGCAGGGATGCTTGCAGGATGTGGCGGAACGTCAGGAAAGGAAATACAGGGAGCAGGTGAAACTGCCGGATCTGCAGAACCGGTAAAGCTGGTAATGGGAGACACCACCTTTAATGCGGAAAATGAGGAAGCGGATACCAATCCCCACAGTGCTTATGCCGGCTGGGCCTGCATCCGTTATGGCATTGGTGAGACTCTGTTTAAGATCAATGATAACATGGAGCTGGATCCCTGGATTGCAGAATCTTATGAATTGGTTGATGAGCATACATGGAAAATTCAGATCAAAGACGGAGTGACTTTCTCCAATGGAAAAGCCTGTGATGCGGCGGCTGTAAAGGCCTGTCTGGAGGATCTGATTGCGGTCCATGAACGGGCAGCCGGTGATCTTTCCATAAAATCCATGGAAACCGATGGCAATGTTCTGACCATAGTAACAGATGCGGAAAGACCGAATCTGCTGAACTATCTTTCCGAGCCCTATGGATGCATCATTGATGTGGAAGAAGGTGTGAAAGACGGTCTTGTGGTGGGTACCGGTCCCTATGTTGGTGTGGAAATGGTGACAGACAACCATCTGACTCTGAAGAAAAATGAAAATTACTGGAACGGGGATGTGTCTGTGGACGAAATTACAGTACGTACCATTTCCGATGGTGATACGCTGGCTATGGCGCTGCAGGGCGGTGAAATTGATATGGCCTACGGTATGGCCTATGCCAGCTATCCCTTATTTGAGAATGATGACTTTACATTCTCCAGTACACAGACAAGCCGTTCTTTCTATTGCCAGATGAACTATGAGTCACCTGTTGTTTCGGATGCTGCTGTCCGTAAAGCCATTGCCATGGGAATCGATAAAGAAGGTTTCGTGAACACCCTGTTAAAGGGATATGGCTATGTGGGTATCGGTGCATTTCCTGACAGTTTCTCATTCGGCGGTCAGAATGTGACAACGGAGACTTATGATCCGGAAGGTGCAAAGAAGGTTCTGGAAGAAGCCGGATGGGTGGACACCGACGGCGATGGATTCCGTGAGAAGGATGGAAAGAAACTGGAGATTAAATGGCTGACCTATCCCAGCCGTCAGGAACTGCCGCTTCTGGCAGAATCTGCTCAGGCTACTCTGAAAGCAATCGGCATGAATGTCATTATTAACTGCACCGCAGATCATAACAGTATCTGGAAGGATTCTGCTGCATGGGATGTGTATGTTGCAGCCAATGTAAATGCAGGTCTTGGCGATCCCATGAACTTCTTCTCCACACACTGTCTGGATTCTTCCACAAAAAACCGGGGGAAATATCACAACGACAATCTGGAGAAACTGGCAGAAGAGCTGGAACACACATTTGACAAGAAAGAGCGCAGCAAACTGGCCATTGAAATGCAGCAGGAAATTCTGAATGACAATGCATTTGTATTCTGCTCTTTCCTGAAAATGAGTATGATCAGCCGCAAGGGTGTAACTGGGCTGACGGCGCATCCCTGTGATTTCTATGAACTGACTGCAGATCTGAAGGTGGAAAAATAGTCTGACAGACAGAAATCAGAAACAAAGATATAAAATAACAGAACAGGAGATATCATGGAAGCACTTTTACGTTACGATCATGTGGAAATATCCTTTGGCGGAAAGCCGGTGGTACAGGACATCAGTTTCACCCTTCATAAAGGGGAAATCCTCGGACTGGTGGGAGAATCCGGCTCCGGCAAGTCAACGATTATTAAGGCTGCCATGGGTCTGCTGGGGAAAAATGGTCTTGTGACCAGAGGCGATATCTGGTTTGATGGGCACAATATTCCGGATCTGTCGGAACCGCAGCTTCGACACATTCGCGGAGGAAAAATCAGTATGATTTTTCAGGATGCCGGTGCATCGCTTTGTCCCATTCGTACCATTGGGGATCAGATTTATGAGAGTATGGCAGCCCATGGATCCATAAGCAAAGAAGAAGCACGAAAAGCTGCCATGGAACTGTTTTCGCAGCTGCGTTTTCAGGATCCGGACCGTATCTGGAGCAGCTATCCCTTTGAACTGTCCGGCGGCATGAATCAGCGGGCCGGTATTGCAATCGCCATGCTGATGAATCCTTCTGTTCTGCTGGCAGATGAACCCACCAGTGCACTGGATGTACTGGTACAGCGTCAGGTAGTACAGGAAATGATGAGCCTTCGGGAACTGTTTGGCACAGCGATCATTATGGTTTCCCATGATATTGGTGTGGTGTCTGCCATGGCCGATACCGTCATGGTTTTACAAAATGGAAACTGTATGGAATATGGACCGGCAAAAGAAGTGCTTGAGTATCCGCAGAATGCTTATACACAGAAACTGTTGTCTGCAGTTCCCAGACTGTACAGACCGGAACAGCGCATAAAAATTAACTGAACCAGTGAGATATACAGGACTGATAAGTAAGGAGAGGCAGAGGATATCATGGATACAATTCTGGAACTGAAGAATGTCACCAGAGCATTTAAAAAACAGGGAAAAGAAACGGTAAAAGCCGTGGATCAGGTTTCCATTGCGGTAAAGCCCGGTGAAGTGTTTGGCATTGTGGGGGAATCCGGTTCCGGCAAAAGTACCATTGCCAGGCTGCTCACCCGGCTGATTGAAGTAAGCAGCGGGGAAATCTGGTTTGAAGGGGAAAATATCACACATCTGCAGGGAACAAAACTGCGAAAAATCTATGACGATATGCAGATGGTATTTCAGAATCCGGTGGGTTCCTTTGATCCCCGTAAAACTCTGGGATACGGAATCGGGGAAGGACTGAAAAACCGCGGGATTCCGAAAAAAGAGATCCGCAGAAGGGTGGCAGAACTTCTGGAACAGTGTGGGCTGCAGCCGGAACTTGCAGATCGCTATCCCGGTGAAGTATCCGGCGGACAATGTCAGCGGGCCGCCATTGCAAGGGCATTGGCCGTAAACCCCAGACTGATTATTCTGGACGAGGCCACCAGCGGGTTGGATGTAACGGTTCAGCAGCAGATTCTGGAGCTGCTTGCGAAACTGCAGAAGGAACAGAACCTGACCTATATTTTTATTTGTCATAATCTGGCTCTGGTTCAGATGTTCTGTAACCGGGTTGCGGTTATGTACAATGGCAAAGTTGTGGAAGAAGGACTTCCGGACGATGTGATCTGGAATCCTCAGACCGAATATACAAAAAATCTGGTGGAATCGTGTTATCTGTAAGAAAGAACAGTATTTCAGATCCTGTGTCTGTTTACAGGTGATCCTGACGCACCATGTTATCCTGAAGTGATGCTCTGTTGAATAAACAAATTCAGGACTCGCCCGCGAGTACTGGTACAGCGAATAATTATTAACCAGCTATCTCACTTGCCTGTTTTTATATAAGCTCTGAAAGTGTGAATCGGAAAAGTCGGATAAAAAATCTGATGAAAAGTCGGATGAAAGATCTGACTCGAACGATTCCTCTTTCAGAGCTTTTACTTTTTTTTTACATTTTTTCGATAGCAGATTTTACTTCCTGTCTTTAAACTGTATTCCGTATTCGAATTGGATGCAGATAAAAATTGCACCGGATCCGGTCTGTACAGAAGACAGTTCCCTTTTCGGGTCCGTGCATGAAACAACAGGCGTAAAGCCGGAAAAGGGGATATATATGAAAGGAAACCTGAAAAAAATATCAGAGGGAGCAGCGAAATATATTTTTCTGCTCTTCGGTTCTCTGGCTGTGGTGTCTGTGCTGGCAATTACATTTTATATGTTTGTCAAAGGACTTCCGGCACTGGCTCAGGTGGGAGCGGCGGATCTTCTGTTTGGAACCGTATGGAAACCCACAGCGGCAGAACCTTCTTATGGAATTTTCTATATCATTCTTTCGTCCATCATCGGCACCATGGGAGCTGTTCTGATCGGCGTTCCCATCGGTCTTCTGACAGCGGTGTTTTTAACGGACTATACCAGCGGAAGTCCCCGGGGAAGAAAACTGTCCGGGATTCTGACTGCAGCAGTTGAGCTGCTGGCAGCAATACCGTCGGTTATCTATGGTCTGATCGGTATGATGATATTGAATCCGTTTATGTATAAGCTGGAAAAGATTATTTTTGCCGATTCCGAGACCCATCAGTTCACCGGAGGGTCCAATATGATTTCAGCAATTATCGTACTGGCTGTAATGATTCTGCCGACGGTAATCAACATCAGTGCATCTTCCATTCGGGCAGTGCCACAGAGTCTGCGGTCTGCATCCCTTGGACTGGGTGCCACAAAACTGCAGACCATTTTCCTGGTGGTGATCCCGGCAGCAAAGTCAGGCATCATGACCGGTGTGGTGCTGGGTGTCGGCAGGGCCCTTGGTGAAGCCATGGCCATCAATATGGTTGCGGGCGGGGCAGTCAATCTCCCTCTCCCTTTCAACTCCGTCCGCTTCCTGACCACCCAGCTGGTAAGTGAAATGGGTTATTCCTCAGGCCTGCACCGTCAGGTTCTGTTTACAGTGGGACTGGTATTGTACATTTTCATTGTACTGATCAATATCCTTCTGTCCAGTATGAAAAAGAAAGGGGAATAAAACCATGATGAAGAAAAAAACGAGACCGGCAGAGACCGTTCTGAAAGGTCTGATTCTGTTCAGCGCATTATTATCCATTGTGCTGCTGGCCGTTATTATCATTTACGTTGTCAGTCGGGGAATTCAGAATGTCAGCCCATCCTTTCTGACCACAGTAACTTCGGCTCGGAGAGGAACAAAGGGGATTGCCGGAAACATAGTCAATACACTTCTGATTATTGTTGTATCCATGGTGATTGCCGGTCCGGTGGGTGTGGGTGCCGCCATCTATCTGAATGAATACGCCAAACCGGGAAAACTGGTGCAGATCATCGAATTTGCCACAGAGGTTTTATCCGGTATCCCGTCAATCATCTTTGGCTTATTTGGTATGATGTTTTTCGTGGAAACCCTTGGACTGGGATACTGTATTCTGAGCGGTTCCCTGACCCTGAGTCTGATGGTTCTTCCATTGATTACGCGAAATACCCAGGAGGCTTTGAAAACGGTGCCGGATGGATATCGGAGCGGTGCCATCGGCCTGGGGGCCGGAAAATGGTACATGATCCGGACGATTCTGATTCCGTCTGCCATGCCCGGTATTATCACCGGTGTCATTCTGGCAGTGGGACGTATCGTTGGTGAATCGGCAGCTCTGCTGCTGACAGCAGGTTCCGCTAAGCTGCTTCCGGTGGGTATCTTCGGAAAGAAAGGCCTGTTCAGCAAGATATTCCAGTCAGGTGGATCGCTGACCGTACAGCTTTATCTGTCAGCCACCAGTGAGAGCGATTTTGACACGGCATTCGGTACCGCTCTGGTATTGCTTGTCATTGTATTTCTGATTAATGTATTGACAAAGAAACTGACATCAGGTATGAACCGCTGTTCCGAATGAGACAGCAGAAAATAAAAAGAAAGAAAAGGCAGTATAGAATGGTGAATCGAACAGATAATAATACAAAAATTTCTGTAAAGAATCTGAATCTTTACTATGGAGAAAACCATGCATTAAAAGATATTAACATGGATATTTATGAAAATACGGTAACTGCATTGATTGGTCCTTCCGGATGCGGTAAATCCACTTTTCTGAAAACATTGAACCGTATGAATGATCTGGTGGAAAATGTCCGGATCACCGGGGATATTATGCTGGAACAGGAAAATATTTATGATGAAAAAATTGATACGACCGTATTAAGAGAACATGTGGGTATGGTATTTCAGCAGCCCAATCCCTTTCCCATGAGTATTTACGACAACATTGCGTATGGTCCCAGAGTACACGGCATTCGTGACAGGAAAAAGCTGGATCAGATTGTGGAAGAAAGTCTGCGTGGTGCAGCTATTTTCGATGAAGTAAAGGATCGTCTGAAAAAATCCGCACTGGGACTGTCCGGCGGCCAGCAGCAGAGAATCTGCATCGCCAGAGCTCTGGCAGTAAAACCGTCTGTTCTTCTGATGGACGAACCCACTTCTGCACTGGATCCCATCTCCACCGCAAAAATTGAGGAACTGATGGAGGAACTGAAAAAGCAGTATACCATTGTAATTGTTACCCACAACATGCAGCAGGCCCTTCGTGTATCCGATTACACCGCATTTTTCCTGACCGGAGAAATGGTGGAATACGCAGATACAGCAACCCTGTTTTCCTATCCGCAGGATAAACGGACAGAAGACTACATTACGGGCCGGTTCGGATGATGAAACAACGAGACAGAAATCAATATAAGTTATGAGGATGAGGATATGAGAAGTAAATTTGATGAGCAGCTGAAAAAACTGAATCAGGAACTGCTTTATATGGGAACCATGATTGAGGAAAACATTCAGCAGGCCATAGAGGCGCTGGTAAAATCCGATGTAAAAAAAGCAGAACGGATCGTGGAAAATGACGAAATGATTGATCAGAAGCAGCGTGATATTGAGAGACTCTGTTTTAATCTTCTGATTCAGCAGCAGCCGGTTGCTAAAGATCTGCGGGTTATCACAGCCGCATTGAAGATGGTAACCGACATGGAACGAATCGGAGATCATGCGGTGGATATCAGTGAAATTACGGTTCTCCTTGCCAGCCAGGGGGAAAGAAATAATTATGATACCCTTTCCAAAATGGCATCGGAAGCTTCCGTTATGCTGATCAGCAGTATTGATGCCTTTGCGGAAAAAAGTAAAGAAAAAGCAGAGGAAGTCATTGCCCATGATGATGTGGTGGATGAACTGTTCCTGCAGATCAAAGATGAACTGGTGAAACAGATCCGGGAAACAAGAACCCATGGAGAGCAGGAAATGGATCTGCTGATGATTGCCAAATATCTGGAACGAATCGGCGATCATGCCACCAATATCGCAGAGTGGGTAATTTTCTCATTAAACAATTCGGTACAGACGAAGAGCAGAAACTAACGGGTACAGATTTCACTCTACCATGTTATAGAGGCTGAAGACATTTCCCATCTGATATACCAAAAAACGGAAGACTGCAGGCAGGATAAAAGCTGTAAATTTTACATATATTTTACAGAAACCTGCCTGTAGTTTTTACTTTTCTCCAATATAGTAAAAAGAAAGTAAAATCCAACAAAATGGTTTTACAAATCTATTTCTACCATGGGGTTAAATTCATTTGACCCCAACATCATAATGTGATATCTGGAGGAGCTTTTATGAACATTTTTGGTATACTTACGATGATAGGAGGACTCGCTCTCTTTCTGTATGGTATGGATGTAATGGGTGACAGCCTGTCCAGGCTGTCCGGCGGTAAACTGGAAAGCATACTGGAGCGTCTGACTTCCAAACGGTTGTATGCGGTCTTGCTGGGTGCCATGGTTACTGCGGTAATCCAGTCATCTTCTGCAACGACCGTTATGGTGGTTGGTTTTGTAAATTCCGGTATTATGCATCTTTCTCAGGCAGTGGGCATCATTATGGGCGCCAATGTCGGTACAACCATCACTTCCTGGATGTTATCCCTGACCGGAATTTCCGGTGATAATCTGTTTATTCAGATGCTGAAGCCCAGTTCTTTTTCCCCGATTCTGGCTGCCATCGGTATTATTCTGATCATGACCACCGATGAAAATGACAAAAAGAATGATGTGGGAACGATTCTGATCGGCTTTGCCATTCTGATGTTCGGTATGGAAACCATGAGCGGTGCGGTTGCTCCTCTGGCTGGAAATGAACGGTTTACCGGTATTCTCACCATGTTCAGCAATCCGATTCTCGGTATGGCAGCCGGTGCTATTCTGACAGCTGTGATTCAGAGTTCTTCGGCATCCGTCGGTATTTTGCAGGCTTTGTGTGCCACCGGTGCAGTGGGATACGGAACAGCGATTCCCATTATCATGGGTCAGAATATCGGTACCTGTGTGACTGCGATCCTGTCATCTGTGGGTGCCAGCAAAAATGCGAGAAGAGCATCCATGATCCATTTGTATTTCAACCTGATAGGAACTGTTATTTTTATGGCAGCATTTTATGGTTTAAACAGTGTTCTGCATTTCTCATTCCTGGGAGATTCTGCCAATGCGGTGGGTATTGCTGTGATTCACAGTTTGTTTAATGTGGGATGTGCCGTTCTGCTGTTCCCCTTTGCCGGTTATCTGGTAAAACTGGCAGAACTGACTGTCAAGGATCGGACGGAAGATACCGAAACCGATTCTGCTGTCAAAAGAGAATTGCCCACCGAACTGGCAGCACTGGACGAACGTTTTCTGGGCAATCCGGCTTTTGCCATGGAACTTTGCCGGAATGCTGTAAATGCCATGGCGGAAGAAACGAAACGGACCATATTCCTTGCATTGGATATTCTGAAGGAATATAATGAAGAAAAAGCACAGGCTGTCGTTGACTCTGAACAGCTGATTGATTACTATGAAGATATTCTGGGTTCCTATATGGTGAAACTGTCGGGAAAAAATCTTTCCAAAGCAGATTCCAGAAGCCTTTCCATCCTGCTCCATTGCAGCAGTGACCTGGAGCGTATTTCAGATCATGCAGCCAATATCCGTAATTCAGCTGTGGAGATGCAGGAAAGACGACAGGAATTTTCAGAAGGAGCATACGAAGAACTGAATGTTCTGATTCAGGCAATCCGTGATATCGTCAGTCTCACGGAAAATGTATTCCGAAACCGCAATGTGGAAGGTGCGAAAAATGTGGAACCTCTGGAAGAAGTAATCGACAGCCTGAACGTTTCCCTGCGTCAGCGTCATATCAAACGGCTTCGCAATGGAAACTGTACCATTGAACTGGGAATTATTCTGGAAGATATCATCACCGATCTGGAGCGTGTATCCGATCACTGTTCCAATATTGCAGTCTGTCTGATTGAAGTCAGTGAGGATGGGTTCGACACCCACGAATATCTGGACATCAATCTGAAGCAGTCCGACTGGTTTATGACGGAAGTAAACCGTTTGAAAGATATATACAAACTTCCGAAAAATCTGGAAAAGATATCCTGAGGAAGAATCTGAAAAACGGATCCGGCCGCATCCCGCGGAGCGTTTATCTCAGTCAGAGATTGAGCGCTCACTGAGACAAATTTGTTATTACTCATCACCTATAGCGGTGAGAGTCTTCTCTGACTGAGATAAAATAAAATGAGGAAAGAAGGCAGATTTATGGCTTTGATTTATATTGTAGAAGACGATGCGAATATTCGCGAGATCGAGACGATTGCCTTGTCAAACAGCGGACATGAAGTACTGGCTTTTGAAAATGCAGCTTCATTTTATAAAAAGCTGGAGACATTGCTTCCGGATCTGCTGGTGCTGGATATCATGCTTCCGGATGAAGACGGCTATGCAGTTTTGAAAAAACTTCGTTCCAGAACAGAGACCAGACGTCTCCCCATCATCATGGTTACTGCGAAAACCATGGAAATTGATATGATCCGCGGACTGGACAGCGGAGCAGATGATTATATTAAGAAACCATTTTCCATCATGGAGCTGATCACCCGTGTCAAGGCCCTGCTGCGCAGATGCGAAGGGGAAAATGAAGAAATTCTGGAGCTGGGACAGATTGTGATAGACAATGTGCGGCACAGATGTACCGTGGATGGAAATATTCTGGAACTGACTTATAAAGAGCATGAACTGTTGAAATATCTGATGATCAACAAAGGCATGGCTCTTTCCAGAGAGCAGATTATGATGAATGTGTGGGGTACGGAGTTTGAAGGAGAGTCACGTACCGTGGATATGCATATCAAAACCCTTCGCCAGAAGCTGGGAAAGAGCGGTGAACATATTAAAACCGTGAGAAATGTGGGGTATCTCATAGAATAAAAGAGGAGCTTCACAGAATCAATGGAATCTCACAGAAAAAACGGAGTAGATCAGAATGAAACAGAAAATTAATTTAAGTCTGATGACCCTTTCGGTGCTTGCTATTTTTGTCACCATGTTTTGTCTCACTTCGGTTTATTACAACCTGTTTCAGGAACAGGTTCGGAAGGATCTGAAAATCGAAGCCAGACTGCTTTCGGAAACCGGTATTTCCCGCCTGGTGGAAAATCAGGGCTTTATCGGGGATGAAGAGATCCGGATTACCTGGATCTCTCAGGATGGGCAGGTCCTTTATGACAACGATGTGGATACCCATTATATGACCAATCATCTGGATCGGGAAGAGGTAAAAGCTGCTTTTGAAACCGGTTCCGGGGAATCGGTCCGGGAGTCTGACACCATGAACATGCGGACCTTCTACTATGCAGTATTACTGGAGGATGGAACGGTTCTCCGTGTCGCCACAAGGGCGAGGAGTCTGATCAGTGTATTTTTCTCCGCTTTTCCGGTGATGCTTCTGATTCTGCTGGTAATTCTGGGACTGTGTCTGACGCTCAGCCACCTGCTCACCAGACAGCTTCTGGAACCGATCCGGGAAATGGCGGAGGACCTGGAAAATGTTCCGGCAACCTCCACATATTCGGAACTTTCTCCCTTTCTGGATCGAATCCGGGAGCAGCATGAGGACATTCTGGCGGCGGCCAGAAGCCGTCAGGATTTTACGGCCAATGTATCCCATGAGCTGAAGACACCCATTACTGCCATTTCCGGATACGCAGAACTGATTGAAAACCGTATGGTCGATGAAAAACAGCAGATCAAATTTGCCGGAGATATCCGGAAAAATGCCGATCGGCTGGTTTCACTGATCAATGATATTATCCGGCTTTCCGAACTGGATTACGGAGGCGGTACTCTGGATTTTACCTCTGTAGATCTTTATGAAGTGGCCGAGGAACGGGTTGAATTGCTGCGTACCAACGCCGGAAGCAAAAATGTTTCGCTGATTCTGGAAGGAAGCAGCTGTATGGTGACATCCAACCGCAGTCTTCTGATTGAACTGATTGACAATCTGGTTCAGAATGCCATTCGTTATAACACTCCCAATGGATATGTCAACATACTGGTGGAGCAGAGGGATGGAAATGCAGTGCTTCAGGTCTCCGATACGGGAATCGGAATTCCCAAAGCTGACCAGAGCCGTGTGTTTGAACGGTTTTACCGGGTGGATAAAAGCAGATCCAGAGAAACCGGCGGAACCGGTCTGGGTCTTGCCATTGTCAAACATATTGTGGAACTGCATAACGGAACCATCCGATTGGAAAGCGAAGTGGGAAAAGGAACTCAGATACGGATTGAATTGTAAAATGTAATGATCAGACAATGATCTGCCTATTCACATCATAGTTTAATGTGATAAAACTTTAAACCGGAAATTTTTCATTTTCTCTTGATTTTTCTTGTACTATTTGCTAAAATACTTTCATCTTGTAAAGTGTGTGTAACATGATGTCAGTTGAAACACAGATCTGCACCTGCAGGAAGCGATTGTTCAGTCAGGGGGAGAAATCGGTGCAACTGCTGGCGGATTACACTCTGGAGACACCCGATGCGGGGGCCGAAGGGGCAAGGATATTCCGAAACTCTCAGGCAAAAGGACAGAGCTGATTTTTCAGAAAGGAACAAAGAAGTTCCTCCCTGTATTCTTTGCGTGTATTTTGGATGTGCTCCTGAGAGTACATCCTTTTTTTGTCTGCCGTGCGGACAGAATCTGGTATCAGGAGACGCAGAGGAGTCCGTCAGTGTTATGAGGGAAGCTTTTGACGGGTATTATATAATGTGAGGGGCAAATCCTTTTAACCAATATCATTATTTATAGTAATACCGGGGGATACACATATTTTATCAGATTGGAACAGATTATGATGCCTGTATTCTGTTGAAAAAGGAAATAATACAGATGTTTTGCCGGGCAGGGTAAATCATCTGTACAGGAGGAAGGAGAAGACTCTATGATCGAAACTATTACCAATATTAATTCGATGGTGAATAACATCGTATGGGGCTGGCCGGCATTGATCCTTCTGGGATTTGTTGGCGTTCTGATGACTTTTATGACAAAGTTTTTCCAGATCACACACTTCAAACACTGGATTGTACATACCATCGGCGCAATTTTCGGTGACAAACATGTAACACAGCATACAGCTGACCGGTCCATTTCCCAGTTCCAGTCCCTTTGTACTGCACTGGCAGCTACAGTAGGTACCGGTAACATCGTAGGTGTTGCAGGTGCTATTGCAGCAGGCGGTCCCGGTGCGGTATTCTGGATGTGGCTGATTGCGTTCTTTGGCATGATGACAAACTACTCAGAAAATGTCCTGGGTATTTTATATCGCCGCAAAGATGATAAGGGCGAATGGCACGGCGGTGCCATGTACTATCTGAAGGATGGTCTGGGTGCCAAACCCGGTATGAAAGGCGTTGGTACCGTTCTGGCAATTCTGTTTTCACTGTTCTGTCTGCTGGCTTCTTTCGGTATCGGCAACATGAGTCAGGTTAACTCCATGGTATCCAATATCCACACCGCATTCGGTATTCCCAATATGATTACCGGTCTGTTCCTGGTAGTGGCAGTCGGTGCTGTTATCCTTGGCGGTCTGAAGAGAGTTGCAAGTATTACAGAAAAACTGGTACCGTTCATGGTGGTTTTATACTTCCTTGGCACGATTATCATTATCGGATTAAATATCACATCTGTTCCTGCCATTTTTGCTGCAATTTTCAAGGGTGCGTTCTCTGTACAGGCAGTTGCAGGCGGCGGTTTTGGTGCAGGTATTGCAATGGCTATGAAGATGGGCTTCAAGCGTGGTGTATTCTCCAATGAAGCAGGTCTTGGTTCCTCTGTTATGGTTCATTCCAGTTCCAATGTAAAGGAACCCGTCCGTCAGGGTATGTGGGGTATCTTTGAAGTATTTGCTGATACAATTATTGTATGTACACTGACAGCAATCACAATTTTAAGTTCCGATGCCATTGATCTTACCACAGGTCTGCTGACCGCAAAGGGTGAAGCAGTGGGTTCCAGTTCTTTGATGAGTTATTCATTTGAACAGACCTTTGGACCTCTGGGTTCTGCATTCATCGCACTGGCAATTTTGTTATTTGCTTATTCCACCGTTCTGGGATGGAGCCACTATGGTACAACTGCATGTCGCTATCTGTTCGGTGAAGGTGCGGTAATGGCTTACCGTGTGATCTTCGTTGTAGTAGTATTCCTCGGTTCCATGATGGAAGCACAGCTGGCATGGGATATTTCCGATACCTTCAATGGTATGATGATGA
>JBJELP010000064.1:0-16045 GCA_051879215.1 Lachnospiraceae bacterium | reverse complement strand
ATAGATTCCAAATGTAACTCATCTCTGGTCTGTTTATCGTAAAAAGTGCCTTCTTTAAAGCTTTCTTCGAATCCATTTCTTGTTAAATCTATTCTTCTCCTGTTTACATCCATCTTCCGCTTTTCCTTCCAGTGTAATTCATATCTCATTTCTGTGTATCGATGATTCTTACCTGTAAATCCAACCTTTTTATATATTGGGTATCCCTCATCTGTAGCGTTAAGATCCATCCTGCATAATCCTCTTTCTTTTGCATACTCAATCAGCTTCCTCATAAGCTGCGTACAAAATCCTTTCTCCAACTCAACCTATTGTTATTTCACGATACCGGCAACCATTGACTGATTCATTACGTTTTTTCCTCTTTGACGTGAACTAATTGTTCCCATAGGTTTCTATAAACTGCCGTATAAAGTTCCGCATCTTTTCCATTGCCTCGTTTTCCCTGTCAGGATTTCGATCGCAGAAATGAATGAGGACGGTGATCGGAGCCGTATATGAAAATGCAAGTATTTCCGGATCACACTTCTTTATGGTTCCATTATCCATCATGGCTGAAAAGATCCTTGTAAACATTGCTTCTGTTCCAAAAAGAAAATAGTTATTGGCACACTCACGTGTCTTTTCATCACGGAACTGCTCCACCTGCAGAAGCTTTCTGTTCTGAACAATTCTTTTATCATGGACGGTGAAATATATCGTTCGCATTGTCATCTCGATCAGTTCATCTGTATTTTGTGGGATTGCCGGAAGCTTGTCCCTGGAACCTGCATGATTCTCATAATAGTCAGCCATCATATCCTTGACTGCTTCCCAAAGTGCTTCCTTGCTATCGAAATGACGATATAATGCAGATTTAACGATTCCAACTGACTCGGCGATATCTTTTAAATTCGTTCCGGTATATCCATCTCTTGCAAAAATCTCAAGAGCTGCTTCCAACAGTCTTTCTTTTGTGTCTTTAGCCATGATTATCCCTTTCTTGCAAAACGTGAACCAAAGTTCACTTTATTATAGAGAACTTAAGTTCACATTTCAAGTGTTTTGCTCTATAATTCATATATTCTTAATATCAATAAAGTTGATTTCAAAAAAACAAGCAGGAACCGACAAATTAGCACCTGAACAATCGGAATCAGGATAGAGATTTGACCGTTAGACGCACAAAAAAAGAGCTAACTGACTTAATCAAAATCAGTTAGCTCTTTATCTTTGAATAATGAAATTTTGTTGCCATTTCGTTGCCACGAAAGGCTCTAATCCTTGAAAAGTCCAGTGTTCACTGGGCGTTTCCGACATCTGAGATTACTCCCACTCCACGGTTCCGGGTGGCTTGGAAGTGATATCATACACTACGCGGTTGATATGATCCACTTCATTGGTGATCCGGTTGGATACCTTAGCCAGAATGTCATAGGGGATTCTTGCCCAGTCAGCGGTCATGAAGTCATCGGTTGTGACTGCACGGATTGCCACCAGATTATCATAGGTTCTGTGGTCGCCCATGACACCTACGGTATTGACACCGGGAAGTACACAGAAGAACTGTGCCAGATTCTTTTCATATCCGTTTTTGGACATTTCATCACGGAGTACCCAGTCTGCTTCCTGCAGAATCTTAACCTTTTCTGCTGTAATTTCTCCGATGATTCGTACGCCAAGTCCGGGACCGGGGAAGGGCTGACGCCAAACCAGTTCTTTCGGAATGCCCAGTTTTTCACCTACGGCACGTACTTCATCCTTGAACAGATCGCCCAGCGGTTCAATGACACCGAGGAAATGAATGTCTTCCGGCATTTTGGCCATATTGTGGTGTGTTTTGATGACAGCAGTATTTGCTTCTCCATTGCTCTTGCCTTTACCGGATTCAATTCGGTCAGGGTAAATGGTACCCTGTGCAAAGTATCCCTCTTCTGCCTGTTCACGGATTTCATCCCAGAATACTTTGTAGAATTCGGAACCGATGATTTTACGTTTTTCTTCGGGATCGGTTACCCCCTTCAGTTTTTCCATAAAATGATCGCCGGCATTCACACGGACAAAGTTCATGTCAAACATGGTGGTGAAGGTTTTTTCCACGAAATCGCCTTCGTCTTTACGCATCAGTCCCTGATCCACAAAGACACAGGTCAGCTGTTTGCCCACGGCTCTGGATAAAAGACCTGCTGCCACAGAGCTGTCCACACCGCCGGACAGACCCAGGATAACCTTTTTATCGCCAATCTGTTCCCGAAGGGATGCAACGGTATTTTCAATGAAGTTGTCCATTACCCAGTCACCGGTGCATTCGCAGACTTCATAGAGGAAATTGCGGAGAATCTGTTTTCCGTATTCAGAATGGGTTACTTCCGGATGGAACTGAACCGCATAGATATTTTTCTCCACATTCTGCATGGCTGCACAGGGACAGTCATATGTGTTGCCGATCACTTCATATCCTGCAGGCGGAACTGCGATATAGTCGGTATGGCTCATCCATACAACGGATCGTTTCGGAACATCTTTAAACAGTTTGGACTCTTCCTTCAATACGTTCAGTTCAATTTTACCGTACTCGGAAACCGGTGCTGTTTTTACTTCACCGTCACCCATCCATGCAATCAGCTGACATCCATAACAGATTCCCAGAACCGGCACGCCGATTTCAAGGATTTCCTTTGTATAATGGGGTGAACTCATGTCAAATACCGAATTGGGACCGCCTGTAAAGATAATACCTGCGGGGTTCATAGCCTTAATCTCTTCCAGAGGAGTGGTATAAGGCTTAATTTCACAGTATACATTGCATTCACGAACACGGCGAGCAATCAACTGATTGTACTGACCGCCAAAGTCGAGAACTAAAACAACCTGCTGTTTTTTCATCGTATAACTCCATTCTTTTCTACATAGTATCTTCTTGCAACAACCGGCAGCATCTGACAGATTACTGCCGGGAATTATGTTCTATTTAATATTGCCTCTGATAATCTCAGAGGCAATATGGTTAAACTGTTATATCACAGAATACATGGTTTCTGATTGTATTGTACAAATCAACGCTTTCTGCCAACTCATTTCCGATAAAACAGAAACATCATACGTCCGTCTCATCTTCATCCGCTGCACAGTCTTCCGCTGCTTCTCCGCCCATATCAATGGCAGAATCATCTTCCACATCAACGGGACAATCTTCATCGGCAGAATAAATCACTTCTTCTGTCACGTCATCGCCGTCTTCGATATCATCTTCCATATCAACTTCATCGGTTTCAGCAACTTTCTCTCCCGTAACATCAGCAACTGTCAGATCTGCTCCGCATGCATTGCAGAATCTGGAACCAATCGGTGATTTCTTTCCGCATTCGGGACAGGTTACAGATTTTTTCAAAGTATCCAGTTCCGCCTGAAGGTTACTGATTTTCTCTTTGCTGTCAGCAATTTTCTGAAGCAGAGGGATAAATTCCGGATCAATTTCACCTGCTGCCAGTTTACAGAACAGTTTGCCGATTGCAACATAAACAGAATCCATCTTCAGTTCTTCTGCTTTGATATCGGCCTTAATTTTTGTGACATTGGCTACTTCTTTTGCTGTATCAACAGCTTTTTTACTGTTTGTTCTGATAAATGCACCAAATCCATCAAAATTTGCCATAATAAACCTCCTGTATTTCATGCGAGTTTACTGTTCCATGTCCAAATCATGTGCATCTGCCGCCCATCTGATTTACCTCAGCTTCCTCATACAAGAAAAAATCAGATAAACAAACAGAAATTTATTCCACAATTATAATAACACGAATAAAAAAAGTCAATATTTCATAATAGAAAAGGATATTTTTACAAGTCTCCGACACCCATTATATTACTGTTCAGGAACCGGACAGATTCTTTATTTCTTTTGCATCACATACCTTTTCAGATAACGGCCGGTATGAGACTGTTCGCAGGCTGCAACCTCCTCCGGTGTTCCCTTTGCAATTACAGTACCGCCGCCGCTGCCGCCTTCCGGTCCCATATCGATGATATAATCCGCAGTCTTGATCACATCCAGGTTATGCTCAATTACAATAACGGTATTGCCGTTTTCTGCCAGCCGCTGCAGAATATCGATCAGCTTGTGAACATCTGCAAAATGCAGTCCGGTTGTGGGCTCATCCAGAATATAAATGGTTTTCCCGGTGCTGCGTTTGCTCAGCTCCGTTGCCAGTTTGATACGCTGTGCTTCCCCGCCGGATAAGGTGGTAGAAGGCTGCCCCAGTTTGATATAGGAAAGTCCCACTTCGTTCAGGGTTTCAATTTTGCGGAGAATGGACGGAAGATTTTTGAAATACTCTGTGGCCTCTTCCACTGTCATATTCAGTACGTCGTAAATATTCTTATCTTTATAATGCACTTCCAGTGTTTCACGGTTGTACCTCTTTCCTTTGCATACTTCACAGGGCACGTATACATCAGGAAGAAAATGCATTTCGATCTTCAGAATGCCGTCACCGCTGCAGGCTTCACACCGTCCGCCTTTCACATTGAAACTGAAACGGCCTTTTTTGTACCCCCTTGCCTTGGCATCCGGTGTACTGGCAAACAGATCCCGAATCTGATCAAAAACACCGGTATAGGTTGCCGGATTGGATCGGGGTGTTCTTCCGATGGGAGACTGGTCGATGACAATTACTTTATCTAACTGCTCTACTCCCTCAATTCCGTCACATTTTCCCGGAATGGTATGGGCACGATTCAGCTGCTTTGCAAGGGTTTTATACAGAATTTCATTGACCAGAGAACTTTTTCCCGAACCGGACACACCGGTCACACAGGTGAACACACCCAATGGAAAGTCCACATCCACATGTTTCAGGTTGTTCTCTGCAGCACCTTTTACAGAAATCCATCCGGTGGGAACTCTTCGCTTCTCCGGAACCGGAATTCTAATCCGACCGCTTAAGTAGGCACCGGTAATGGATTTCTTGTTTTTCATAATCTGCTCTGCCGTGCCCTGGGCAACCACTTCTCCACCATGTTCACCGGCTCCCGGCCCGATATCCACAATATGATCTGCTGCAAACATGGTATCTTCATCATGTTCCACCACAATTACACTGTTTCCCAGATCCCGAAGATGTTTCAAGGTGTGAATCAGTTTGTCGTTATCCCGCTGATGGAGACCGATACTGGGTTCATCCAGAATATAGGCCACACCCACCAGACCGGAACCGATCTGCGTTGCCAGACGAATTCGCTGGGCCTCTCCTCCGGATAAAGTGCCGGTGGATCGGGTAAGGGACAGATAATCCAGCCCCACATCCATCAGAAACTGAATACGGTTTCGAATTTCCTTCAGAATCAGGCTGCCGATCCGCAGCTGCTGTTCAGTCAGATCCATGTGCTGAAGAAATGCATGAAAATCCTTAATGGACATATTGGTCATTTCATAAATATTCAGGTCACAGACGGTGACAGCCAGGGATGACTTTTTCAGACGATGGCCGCCGCAAAGCTTACAGGGCGTGATCTGCATATAGTTTTCATACTCTGCCTTACTGGCTTCTGAGCCGGTTTCACGATAGCGGCGTTCCACATTTCGAATCAATCCTTCAAATACAACGGGGTATACACCCTCACCGCGGCTTCCTTTATAATGCACCCTGACTTCGTGTCCGTTGGTGCCATGGACCAGTACATCATAAACCTCTTTGGAATACTGATTAAAAGGAGTGTCCAGATCAAAATGGTATTCTTCGCATAGGGCCATCAGAATCGCGTGGGTGAAACTGGATTTATCCGTACAGCTCTGCCATCCGGGAACAGCAATTGCTCCCTGACTGATGCTGAGACTGGTATCGGGAATCATCAGGCGGATGTCAAATTCCATCTTATATCCGAGACCTGCACAATCAGGACAGGCACCAAAGGGATTATTGAAGGAGAAACTTCTGGGTTCCACTTCTTCAATGCTGATGCCGCAGTCGGGGCAGGCAAAACTGGTGCTGAGACTGAGAGCTTCCCCGCCAACGATGTCCACCACCAGAAGGCCGTCTGTCAGACCCAGAACCGTTTCGATGGAA
Source organism: Lachnospiraceae bacterium (assembly GCA_051879215.1). Taxonomy (GTDB): domain Bacteria; phylum Bacillota; class Clostridia; order Lachnospirales; family Lachnospiraceae; genus TWA4. The sequence continues at coordinate 10,001 of JBJELP010000064.1, read as the reverse complement.
TCTGCAAGACGCCGCTCGATTCCTTCTTTCACCACCAGACGGTCCACCACAATGGCAATATTGTGCTTGATATTCTTATCCAGTTCAATGGTTTCACTGAGTTCATACATGTTGTCATCAATAATCACACGGACATATCCGCTTTTTCTGGCATTTTCCAGAACTTTTTCATGACGGCCTTTCCGTCCGCGTACCACCGGTGCCAGCAGCTGGATTCTGCTTCGCTCCGGCAGCTGCATGATCTGTGTCACCATCTGATCAACCGTCTGTTTATTAATCACTCTGCCGCACTGGGGACAGTGAACTACACCGATACGTGCATACAGAAGTCGGAGATAGTCGTAGATTTCCGTAACCGTACCAACTGTTGAACGGGGATTTCGGTTGGTTGATTTCTGATCGATGGAAATAGCCGGCGGAAGCCCCTCAATGCTCTCCACTTCCGGTTTCTCCATCTGACCCAGAAACATACGGGCATAGGATGAAAGAGATTCCATATATCGGCGCTGTCCCTCTGCATAGATGGTATCAAATGCAAGGGATGATTTGCCGGAACCGCTTAATCCGGTCAGAACAACCAGCTGGTTGCGGGGAATATCAACCGACAGATTTTTCAGGTTGTGTTCCTTTGCTCCGCGAATGCTGATGTATTTCATTTTTGTACTCATATTTTTCCTCTCTATTTGTTTCACTCCAGATAACCCTTTAATTCCAACATCCTGTCACGCAGAATTGCTGCCTCTTCAAAATTCAGTTCTGCTGCAGCCATGGTCATCTTCTTCTTTACTTCCGCAATCAGTTTCTCCAGTTCTTTCCGATCCATGGATTCCGGATCTTTATCCAGTTTCACCTTTCCGGGTGATGCGGCTTTGGAAATACTGATCAGATCACGTACCGCTTTTTTAATGGTCTGAGGAGTAATACCATGTTCTTCATTGTATGCCTGCTGAATGGCACGACGGCGGTTGGTCTCTTCAATGGCTTCTTTCATGGAATCTGTCATCACGTCTGCATACATGACCACATGTCCCTCTGCATTGCGGGCTGCCCGTCCGATGGTCTGGATCAGGGAAGTTCTGGAACGAAGGAATCCTTCTTTATCCGCATCCAGAATCGCCACCATACCGATTTCCGGGATATCCAGTCCCTCTCGAAGCAGGTTGATGCCCACCAGCACATCGAATACATCCAGACGCATGTCACGAATGATTTCCGAACGCTCCAACGTATCGATATCCGAATGCAGATACCGCACCCGGATGCCCACTTCTTTCATATAAGAAGTCAGATCCTCTGCCATACGCTTGGTCAGTGTGGTTACCAGAACTTTATTTTTTTTGTCTGTTTCCCTGCGGATTCTTCCGATCAGGTCATCAATCTGCCCCTCAACCGGAAGAACCTCGATTTCCGGATCCAGCAGACCGGTGGGGCGGATAATCTGTTCCACGCGCAGCATTTCATGCTCACCCTCGTATACGTTGGGCGTTGCGGAAACAAACATCATCTGGTCAATATGCGATTCAAACTCCTCAAACTCCAGGGGACGGTTATCCAGCGCAGAAGGCAGACGGAACCCAAAATCAACCAGTGTATTCTTACGGGAACGGTCTCCCCGGTACATACCGCGCACCTGAGGAATCGTGATATGAGACTCATCCACAATAATCAGAAATTCATCCGGAAAATAATCCAGAAGGGTATACGGAGGAATCCCTGCTTCCAGACCGGTCAGATGTCTGGAATAGTTCTCAATCCCGCTGCAGAAACCGGTCTCCCGGAGCATTTCCACATCGTAATTGGTTCGCTCCGTGATACGCTGGGCTTCCAGAAGCTTTCCCTCGCTCCGGAACCAGGCCGCCCGTTCATGCATCTCTTCTTCGATTGCCTGAGCTGCCTTTTCGATCTGTTCCTGGGGAACCACGTAATGGGACGCCGGGAAAATGGCAACATGACTCAGTTCCGACTTAATCTCTCCGGTTACTGTATCGATTTCCACAATCCGTTCGATTTCATCACCGAAAAACTCAATTCGAATGGCCTGATCGGTGGCTGCTGCAAGGAAAACCTCCAGCACATCCCCACGAACCCGGAACGTGGTCCGATGAAAATCAATATCATTCCGTGTATACTGAATGGCAATCAGACGGTCAATAATCTCATCCCGATCCCTCTCCATGCCGGGGCGCAGTGAAATCACCATGTTCTTATAATCCACAGGCGAACCGAGACCGTAAATGCAGGATACGGAAGCCACGATAATAACATCCTTTCGCTCGGACAGAGCCGCAGTGGCAGAATGACGCAGCTTGTCGATTTCATCGTTGACATCGGAATCCTTTTCAATATACGTATCCGTGGACGGCACATAGGCCTCCGGCTGATAATAATCATAGTATGATACAAAATACTCCACCGCATTCTCCGGGAAGAACTCCTTGAATTCACTGTATAGCTGTGCCGCAAGGGTCTTGTTGTGGGCAATAATCAGTGTCGGTTTATTCAACTGTTCAATGACGTTTGCCATGGTAAAGGTCTTACCGGATCCGGTGACACCCAGCAGCGTCTGAAACTGATTGCCTTCTTTAAAACCTTTCACTAATTGTTCAATCGCCTGCGGCTGGTCGCCGGTGGGCTGAAATTCTGCGTGCAATTTGAACTTCATAATGTGCTTTTCACCTCCAAGTGACCTAAAAAAATTCGAGTATAGGCCAGAAATTCGTAAAATGAGCTGTTTTTCGGCTGGCCTATACACGAACTTTTGTCATTTTACGAATGAAAGTCACTAAAACCAATTTTCCGAGACACCGCAACACCAGATAAAACCAGGTGGAATTAGCAACACGGAAAGTCACTAAAAATTATAGCACAGCACCTATAAAAAGTATAGCCACAATCGAACATAAGTTTTTGACCATGGCTATACTTTTCACACAGCAATTACAGATCGCCCCTGGCAGGGCTGTCATAACTCCACAGGCGTCGTTTTACTCGTGCGCCGCAGGGTTTCCCCTCAGTCTTCGGGAGATCGTGAGAAAGTATCGTTAGCCCCCACGCTGTAATCGCGCCCGGATTGCCACATCCGGGTCTAAGACTTCCGTTCATCGCTCTGGAGCTTGTCCGACAAACTGGCAATTGCAGCATGAAGCTGCTCCTCGTCACCTTACGCTCATAAATCTCACATGGGGTCATGGAAACGAAAAGAGCATTGTATTCAATTTTACTAAATTTATCCGAATCTCTTTTTTGCATTTTGGGCAGTAGAGTGGGAATTTTTACGAGGACAGTATACTCATACACCTTTGTTCGTGTTTTTCCATCGCAAATTGGGCAACGAATCCACCGAGAGATATTTCTGATATTATTCGTTTTCTCCTCGGTACACGAAAACTCTTTCATAGGGATATGCCCTTTCTTTGCACAACTACTTTTCCCAAAATCAAAAAAGCGCTTAAATTCTTCGGCAATCGCTTTTTGCTCATTGCCAGAACCATAAAGGTAAATCGTTTCCACCTCGCCTATCATTTGACAAATTGCTGTATATTCATTCTTTTTTAATTCATCAATGAGGAGCCGATAGTTTTTTGCGATTTCCGGCATATCAAACTGTACTGTCGCATCCACGCTCTCCTTCTGTGCAAGCAGCAGTTTGAACTGCGCATAGGTATCTAGTCCTAACTTTTTCAGCAACCAAACCAATGTGGTGCGGGAAATGTGCAAAAAATCTGCTGCTTGCGTACTGTTCATCATGCTAATAGAAGCCTTTTCTCTGGAGATAGCTCCAAGCAGTTCACGGTCATTGGCAGAGAGTTGATGATTTACTTTTGTATAACAGCAATCTCTGCCATACGCGCCTCCGATGCCTTGATCTGATCGGACAGCTCATGGACGGTATAGGCAATCGACTGATTCTTGATTTTGTGCATAGGAATAAGGCGTGTGGTTGCCATTCGAGGGCCTCCTTTCCTTTAATAATAAAACAGGCCACCGATGAATGGAACTTTCCATACACCAGAAGCCTATCAAATGCCACAATTTATATTTCACCACAAATATCATATAATGCTCTAACAGAATCCATGACCGTATACCAAGAAAGATCAATGGCATAGGAGTAATTTTTCTGATAAGACTGCCAGAGCTTTTCCATGACTTGACTTCCCTCCACTTCATCAAAGACAGAAGCAGCTTCTTTCATCTGATCGAATGTTCCGCGTTTTTTTGCGGTAGCTACAAGGGCATCCCGCAACACCAGCGCGGAAAGGCTTTCCTTATAGAGCTGTTTCAAAATATGTATGTCGTAGAAGTCTCTCATGCGTGTGTTGGTAATATTACGACTGATGACCGTCTCCAGCTTTTCAGCCAGCACCGTTTCCAGGTTGTAGGCCTACACTTCAATGGAGCGTTCCTCCAGCATGAGCTTGAAACTGTACCGGACTTCGCGGGGCGTAATCACATCTCCGGTGGAGATGTCGATTTTTAACGGCGTCCGCACACCGTCAAAGGTGGTTTCCATACTGACACGAACTCCCGGATATTCCGCTTCCTCCATGATTTCGGAGATCCGCTTCACGCGAAAGTCCACACCATCCTCTAGCGGAACCGACAGAATAGAGGATATGATGTTTTCCACATCCTCCACGCTGACATTGGCACCTTTTACCGTAGCATCCAAATCCATCGTGGAACGAGCATCCAAACCTACCATTGCGGCCACCAACATTCCGCCTTTTAAGATAAACCTGTCCTTATAGTCAGAGAGCGCGATTCGCTCCAGAAAACGCTCCATCATATAATTCCGCATTAAAATCTGCGCATCCGCAGATTTCTTCTTGGAAAGATTGCGGATCAAATCCTTTAACTGTCTTGCTGTTGTTATCATTACAGAAGTACCTCCAAATACTGCCGAAGCATTTTTTCTACATGGAACATAACCGCATACTGCATCAGTGTCCGAAGGTTTTTGTCTTTCCTCCGGGCGTACTGCTTTAAAGCATCCTGAAACACCTGGATTTCTATACGGCTCCGGCTACGGAGCAGATCACAGATTGTTCGTTCCATATCGTAAACCGGAACCGTATGTCCGAATGGGGTCTGCCCGGTAGTCATTCCCACCTCATGCAACTCCTTTTTTACAGTATATACCTGAACATCATCCTCCCGAAGCCGAGAAGGATTGTAGCCAGTCTTGACGGTAATAGAATATTGCAGCGGCTCACGGTCAGTCAGATCATGGAAGAACAACGCCGTTTCATGGGAGAATACAGCCTGTCCGCAACGCAAATGCAAAAGATACATAGCATCTGTCCAGGCATCTGGTGAAACATAAACACCATGTGCTGCCTGTTCAAGACCTCTATCCTTTGCATAGGCATAAAAGACAGGTTTGCTAATCCCGGCCTCCAGCACCTGAAATGTCTGAATTGTGCCGTTATGTTCCTCAATTAGTTGGTCGAGCTGTTCAAATCGATTCATGGTATCATTCCTTTCGTGCTAACATTATAAATAAAATTAGCATGAAAGTAAATAACCAACCGAAGTGCGCAATTGGCATCCTGCAACAGTCCCAACACCCGAACCATCAGCATGGAAAGTCCAAGAGGACTGATAAGAAATGCAATCACCAGCAGGATGATCCCGTTCCAGGCGTTTGCAAAACGCCTAAAGCCGCATAAATACAGCATTTTTAACTTCAAAAAACAAATAACTCCTCACCGGATATGGTACAATTGGAAAGAATCACATTCAGAGCAGTTCGATTTTAACAGAACTGCTCTTTTTTCCACTCTGAATCTGATACTTTCCTGATGAATTATATCACATCTCTCGCGAAAGAACGAGTGTTCTTCTGCATTATTCCAATTTTCAGACAGATTCCTCTCTTTTCCCTTTATCTGTTTTTTTTCCACTGACATCCCGCCTGTATCCATATGCACACAAAATTTTCAGCTTCAATTCAACTTCCGGACATATACTTAAGATACAATGAATTAAAATGCAGGAGGTTTGCCCATGAAAATATTGATTGTTGAAGATGAAGTATTACTTGCGGATTCCCTCAGAATCCTTCTCGAAAAGAACGGATTTGAGGCAGAATGCGTATATAATGGAGAGGATGGTGCTGCATATGCAGAAACCGGTGTTTATGATCTTTTGATTCTGGATATTATGATGCCGAAAATGAATGGCTATGAAGTCGCCAGAAAAATACGTTCCAGCCACTGCGGAACGCCCATTCTGATGCTGACTGCAAAATTTGAACTGGAGAACGAAATTGAGGGACTGAATGCAGGAGCTGATTATTATCTGACCAAACCCTTTGACAGCAGAAAATTGCTTGCCTGCATTCATGCACTTTTACGAAGGCAGGGTTCGCAGGTAAATGAATTAACCGTTGGTAATACCTCATTGGATTTGTCAAAATCCACATTATACTGCGGAGAAAACGGTGTCCGTCTTTCTTCCAGAGAGTTTGATGTCATGCGATATCTGATGTCCTCACAGGGACAGATTGTTCCAAAAGATATGATTCTTTGCCGTGTGTGGGGATTCGATTCCAATGCCGTAGAAAATCATGTGGAAGTTTATATTGGATTATTACGTAAAAAATTAAAATATATTGGTTCCAATGTACGAATTGAAGCTGTACGCAGATTGGGATACGTGGTGGAGGCGGAGAAACCATGCTGAAAAAACTGAAGATCAAATTTGTTGTAATCAATATGACAATGGTAACGCTCATGCTCTTTGTGATCTTCGGTCTGGTCTATCATTTTACACAGAAAAACCTGGAAACAGAAAGTGTCAGTATGATGAAAGCGATTGCCGCAAATCCATTTCAGGTGGGACATCCAAACGATTCGTCATCCGAATTAAAACTTCCGTTTTTTACACTGCAGCTTGGCATGGATGGGGAACTGATTTCTGCCGGCGGCGGTTATTACGATTTGTCCGATCAGGATTTTTTAAATAACCTGATTGATGAGTCCACAAAGAACAGAAATGAAATCGGTGTCATTGAAGAACACAATCTGCGTTATTGCAGAGTAAAATTTCCCATGGGTACCGTACTTGTTTTTTCAGATATGTCCAGCGAAAAAAACACGTTAAGGAACCTGCTGCGCTCATTTGCCATTATCGGTTTCATCAGTTTTCTGGTTTTTCTCGGAATCAGTATTTTTCTTGCTAAATGGGCTGTCAGACCGGTTACGAAAGCATGGAAACAGCAAAAACAATTTGTTGCAGATGCATCGCATGAGTTGAAAACGCCGCTTACCGTTATTATGACCAATACCGAGCTGCTGCAGTACAAAGGCTACAGTGAAACAGAGCGCAGTCATTTTTTGCAAAGCATCGCTCTGATGTCCGGACAAATGGGACAACTCATAGAAAAGATGCTGGTACTGGCCAGATCAGACACGCAGGACACATCCATTTCCATGAAAACCATCCATTTCAGCAAGCTTGTTCTCAATACTGCCCTTTCTTTTGAAGGTGTTTTTGTGGAAAAAGGGTTATTTCTTGAAAGCATTGCGGAACCGGATATCAAAGTTTTGGGAAATGAAGACAGTCTCCGGCAGGTCATTGATATTTTATTGGATAATGCACAGAAATACTCTTCCGAAAACAGTACAACCCGCATGGTTCTGTATCATGTGGACCGGAAAAAATGCTGCCTGAAGGTATCCAATCCGGGTTCACCTATCCCTCAGGAAGAATTAAAGGCAATTTTTCAAAGATTTTACCGCACGGATAAAGCGAGAAGCCGTGATGGAAGCTTTGGACTTGGCTTATCCATTGCCGAGAATATCGTCATGCAGCATAAAGGAAAAATCTGGGCGGAAAGCCAGAACGGTATCAATTCCTTTTTTGTGGAATTACGAAAAATCATATAACCTATCATATCAACAATTGAAAGGGGGTATCGCTTTCATGCGGTACCCCTTTCTGCATTGAGAAAATCTTTTTTTATCTGTTTAGAACAATCTCCTGAACCGCTTCAACCAGTTCCATAACGGAAGAACGTTTTACAAGAGAAATGCTCTCCCCGTCCACAACTGCAAGACAATTTGTTCCATCATAACGATAAAGCTGAATCATGACCTGAGGAAAATGATCATTATCCAGGTATACAGTAAGGCTGATTTCTTCTTTCTGATCTGCAGTCTCATCGGTGAAATGATCTGCATTCAATGCCTTCAATGCAGTCACCAAATCACTGCTGTCAATCTCTTCCTCTCCATAATACCAGACACGTTTTTCCTCATCCTCTTCATCAATCTGAGAAGTAATGACATGATTTTCACCCTCCAGAGCAATATCAATTTGTGTAATATCATCCGAATCTGCCCAGATGACTTCGCTGTGACGCAAATCATCATAGGACGCCGCTGCAAGAACCTCATAGGAAGAATCATCTAACTCATACACAATCTGAGATTCTCCGATCCGTACATATTTTGTAACGTCAGGAATATCCTCTTCCTCATTTGCTTCTGCCTCTTCTGCCTCTTTCAGTTCTTCGGGATTTCTGCTGATATGCAGGACACAGGTGTCTTCAACCGTATTTTTTTCTTCATCGGTATATGTGTAATTCACCGTCACAGAAAGTTCCGGTTCATCCAGTCCGTAACTTTCCAGTTCTGCCTGAGTTGCGTTATACGTTACAAACGTATTAAGACTTAAGGATGAAATCGTATCCAGATACTCACTTACCGTATCTGTATCCAGAGGCACTGTTTTTCCATCTTTTTCGGTAAAATACGTATCCTCTTCACTGTACGTATCCGTACTTTCTTCTTTATACGTTATTGTATAGTTCTCAGATCCGGTAAACTGAATATTCTCAACGGTTTCAAAATCAGCTGTTTCATCATTTAAAATCATACTGGATAATTCTGTTTCCAGATAATCCATGGGGTCTTCTGTGACCAGATAAACATTTCCATCACCAATATCGACATAACGTTGTTCATCCATTTTACTGAAATCACCCAGTTTCAGTTCATAACTCTGATCGGAGGTTGTCAGGCTGATTACACATTCCGGGGTATCCAGTCCATACTGGCTGTAATTATCCACATTTTCAATGATGAAACTTACACCAAAGGATTCAAAATGAGCAAGAATCTCTGTGATTTTTTCTTCACTTACCGGAAATGCTTCATCCTCATCGTATAACCATCCATCATCGCCTTTATGGAATGCAAGACTGTTTTCCGTATCCTCCCATGAAAGAGACTCAACGGTATCGGCAGGAATCTCCAGGATCACTTCATCACTGTTTTGAATTTCTTCCTGCTTTTCTTCATATTTTGTCAGGGCAAAGGTTGCAATACATGCTGCCGCAAGAACAGCGCCCAGAGCCAGGATCCGTTTAGACCGTTTCATTCTGTCTGCCTCTCTTTCTAAGAATAATGTATATACCAATTCCCAGATAAGCAAGCGGGAATACACCAATCATTAGAGTTTTTAATGTAGATGATGTGGAATCGGTAATGGTCAGGTAATTATAATTCAGACTCTTGCTGCGGATGGCAATTGCTTCACGTTCTCCAAGCAGAGAAGATAAAGAATTCATGGCAAGATCCACATTTGCACCGGATGAATAAGCATTATACATGTCATTCAGGAAATCAGAAGCTGTAAACCAGACAATCTGACCTGCACCGTCTGTTTCGATGGAAACAGCCAGCGTAAACGGACCGTCAATATCTCCATCTTCTTTTTCATAGGTATCCAGATTGTATCCGGCAGTCTTACTGAATGCGTCATCGGAAGTAGTTAACAGCTCCGTAACCGTTCCGGTACTGGATGTTCCCACCTGCAAACCCTGTGATATGGGTAAAATTACATAATAATTTTCATCAATTAAAGAATCTGTAATATCTGAACTTTCCATATTGGGCATCAATACATAAGGATATCCAAAGGCATAATGCTCCCGATCTCCTTCAATCACAATTCCGTCTGCAGCGGTTATATCGTATGTACTTAATATACTG
>JBJELP010000063.1:0-3532 GCA_051879215.1 Lachnospiraceae bacterium | reverse complement strand
ACCTCTCATCAACCACCCCCACTGTAGCAGCTTTTACATAACTGTTTCCATCGGAAACCTGCCTGATGATATCCCTGAGCAGTGTTGTCTTACCGCATCCCGGAGGAGAAACAATAAGCGTATGTAAGAGCCTGCGGTGACAGGTGATCGCAGGGAACAATCCGTCAGCACATCCAAGTATCTCATGCGACATTCTGATATTAACAGATGCAATGTATCTCAGATTCTGGATTTCCCCTTTATCTATGATCGCCTGCCCGGCAATTCCCACCCGGTGTCCTCCTTCAATCGTAATAAATCCCTGCTTCATCTCCTCCTCAAACGCATACAGTGAATACCTGCTGATATATTCAAGTACCGCATCAATCTCTTCCTTTGAAACAATATATCCCTCACCCAGCTCCCTGCCCGGCACAAGCTCTTCTCCCTGATACATTAGAAGCAGAGGCTTTCCCGCTCTTAGCCGTATTTCCTGCAGCTTTTCAAACTTAGGTACTTCTTTTTGCACTACTTTCTTTATCTTTTGTGGCAATATATTGATAATTCTATCTTCCTGCATCTTTGTCCACCTCTTTACATTCAATATATGTACATGGAAGATAATTATGCAAAAAAATAAATGGGCACAGCCCATTTTTCCACTCAGCTATAAAAAACAGAGACGCAGCAAAAAATAATTGTACTGCGTTTCTGTTTTTCTTTATTCTTTTTACTTTATTGTCTTAATGTCAAATGTCTTATTTTTAAGTCCAGAACGTTTCCATAACCACAGCCCTGAAAAAATAACGAGCAAGCCTCCACCGATCATCTCAACTTCATATATTATATTGTCTCTCACATTCCCCATTACTGGCAATGCTGAGCATACAATTGCTACTGCACAGATAACCAGTTCTGAATACCCCAAAAAACAGCCCCATTTTTTGTTCCTGGTCATCTGATATAATTCTTAAGGAAAGTATCAGATTCAGAGCAGACAACAAAAAGAGCAGTCCTGCAAAAATCGAACTGCTCTGAATGTGATTCTTTCCAATTGTACCAATTCGCGGACGTTTAGCCGGGATGTATATGGGGATAGTATTCTTTCCTTTTAGTGAAAATGCTGATGTCCTGATTTAAAATGAAGCATACAAAACTCTCTTTTTAAGCCGATTGTATAAACATAGCCGATAAAAAGGCATGCTTCGCAGACCTTCTTGCGGAGGTCTTTGAAAAAAATATTCAGTGAAAAATGTCCATGATCAGGAAGTGCCATATGTCCTTCCGATGTGCTGCATGCTGAAGCATCCGCATTCCGGACAGATATGAATATCCAGGTTCCAGACTGCTTTCAGAAGTTCTGCCATGGATAAGTTGCTATATCTTGCTTTGAAACGCTGGTGACCCTGGAGTTTAAATATCAGTTTCAGGTTTCTGGTCTTATACCGGTTATTCAGAAATCCATAGTACCGGATCTTCTGGAAACCGGATGGCAGCACATGCATCAGGTAACGCCGGATGAATTCTGTATGTTCCAGAGTGATCTGGCGTTTGGGTTCACCGGGCTTTTTCCCTCTGGCAGAAAAAGTGACCGTATCATCGGAAACAGAAAGGATCCGACTATTGGAAATGGCAATCTTGTGGGTATAACGTCCAAGATATTCAATGGCATTGCCAAATCCGTTAAAAGTCTCTTTTATGTAAGGGCACCAGTCTTTGTCATAAAGGTTATTTTTAAACTCCTTCCACTCATAGGAATTGCGTAGTTTTTCGCAGGAAGAAGAGAAAACGATCCGTCCCTTCTGGTACAGGGAATCCAGCAGGGAAAGATATTTCCCTTTAAACTTGTCCCGCAGCACCCCGACAGGAATGAAAAACCTGCTTTTTGATCTGCGTATCTTCCTATCATGTGTGAGACCACCACCGGAAACAATACAGTGCATATGTACATGGTAATCCAGTTCCTGATTCCAGGTATGAAGCACTTGGATGATACCGGGTGTTGCGCCGAGATACTTCCCATCGGAAGAAAGCTCGAGAAGTGTTTCTGCGCAGCATCTGTGGAGCAGGCCGTAAAGAAGTTTCTGGTTGCAGTAAATAAGGTGATTTAATTCATGTGGTAATGTAAAGACCACATGAAAGTAGGGGGAGTCAATGACTTCCGCCCTGCGTTTATCTACCCAGATTTCTTTGTTGACTGCCTGGCAATTGGGGCAGTTGCGGTTGCGGCAGGAATTATTGTGGATTTGTATATGCCCGCATTCTGTACACTCACTAATGCAGCAACCAAGTTTTCCGGATTTACAGTCCATGAGGGCTTTGGAAGTTTTTTTCTGGATATCTGACTGGAAAGAGCCGGAATTACAGTAATCGGCATAAGAGAAGTCCCATATCTGCTGTATTTTTGATTTATTCATGGAAGATACCTCTCATTCTGTCAAAGGGGCTTGGGATATCCGAAAGAGTACGTGCGGACATATGTACGTAGATTGCGGTGGAAGAAATGGAACGGTGTCCCATAAGGCTTTTTAAAGTAAGCAGATCCGTACCGTCCTCGTAATGATAGGTTGCAAAGGCATGCCGGAAAGTATGGCAGGTAAAACGGTGATCCCAACCGAGTTCCTTCTCGTGAGAACGGATAAAATCAGGAACCCTCTGATGGTCGATCGGCTTGGAAGGATTTCTTTTTTGGGGGAACAGCCAGTCCCTGGGACGTTTATCTGCCGGGAGGGAATACCAGTATTGCAGGATCAGTTTCCAGGCATTTTCCGAAAGCTGCGCATAACGGTCAGAGCGGTTCTTCGAAGCGCGGATATGGATACGTCCCCTGGAATGTTCAATATCGGAACATTTCAGGTGCCGTACTTCGCCGATGCGGAGCCCTGCGGAAAACATCAGACAAAGAAGCGCTTTAAATTTAAGGTCAGAAATAGAAGCAAGAAACCTCTGCATTTCTTCCCTCGTAGGAATAAAAGGGACATAAGAATCAAACTTGCGGAAGGGAAGCTGGTAAGGATCCCATGGTTTGTGGAGGACATACATGGTAAAGAAACGCAGCTGGGAGATACAGGCATTTACTGTACGGTCAGAAAGACCGCGTGTCTTCTGGAGCCAGGAGATGAAATCTCTCAGTTCCTGCCAGGATACGTCTTCCGGTGAAGTATGTATGATATCCGAAAGATACTGAAGATACACAGAGATATAAGTTGAATAAGAAGTAATGGTATGGTCGGTAAGACCACGGAGGGAGAGCATCTCCCGGAAAGAATTTAAATAAACGTCCATTATGGAACCTCCTTCGTAATAAATGATGGGATAACAGGGAAGCAATCATTTATCGAGGTGGTGGACGATAAAAATTTTTCGATATGTAGTTGTTGAGTTTAAAAATCCATGGTAAACTAATCATAGCAGTTTTTGATGTAATATGTTTATGGTTAAGTGTGGTAACTCAACAATACAACATATATTCAAAAACTGCTATTTTTTTATGAAAAAAGTAGTGGTTTCACGTACTTAGGGCTAGCCGTCGCGCTAGCGACTTGGTACAATA
>JBJELP010000062.1:0-16067 GCA_051879215.1 Lachnospiraceae bacterium | reverse complement strand
GGAACAGATCATAATGGCTCTTGAATTTCCTTCTGAACTTATCATGACTGATGCTTACCTTCCTCACCCTGTACTTAGCAAGGTTCTCCTTCAACAGGTATGCACAAGTACCAGGTTTCTTGAACAGCTGCAGTCTTATCGCATAGTCATTGTTCTTCTTGATATTCTTAATCTGGATGAGACCAAACCCCTTAGCGCTGTACATCATGGTGAGCTGACCTATGTAATCATAGTTGTACATCTTGCGCTTATTGACTTTCTCGGGGCCAGATACATATATATTGAGGGGCTTTGATTCCTCATCTATCTTTTCATACTCTGTGTAAGAGAGTGTGTACCCATTCTCCTTCATGAAGGCAATCTGCCTTTCCAGCTTCTCTGGCATCCACAAATCATCTGAATCAAGGAATGCAATCCACTCTCCACGAGCTTCTCGCATTGCTCTATTTCTCGTCAACGCTGCGCCACTATTCTTTTCATTGTGGAAATACTTGATTCTGTCATCCTTGAAGGACGCAACGACCGCATCTGTGTTATCGGTAGAGCAGTCATCCACAATGAGAAGTTCCCAGTTCTGATATGTCTGATCAATAACGGACTGGATTGTTTCGGCTATAAATCTTTCCGTATTCCAAGATGGCATGATAATTGAAACCAACCCATCAACCACTTTTCTTTTCTCCATGACTCTTTTCCTCACTCATGCCTTGTTTTTCTCTTCGCCGTAATCTTTCCCCAATACAGCAAAAACGGTTCTGAACATCGTTTTAATCTCTCCTATGAAGGAGAATTCCTTAATGGACTGAAGATTAAACTTCATCTTCCCTGGCAGCACTTCTTCCATGTAGACCTTGTCCACATCTTCAGCTGCCTCCAGCAACTCCGCTTCATCTTTGTAGCGAATACTTGCTTCACTCGTTATACCTGCAGGAAGTAGCAGTGTAGCCATATATTCAGGCCTGTACTTCTCCACATACTTCACAGCCTCCGGTCTTGTGCCTACAAAACTCATGTCACCGGTAATCAGATCTAACACCTGAGGCAGTTCATCCAAGCGGCAACCTCTCAATTTTGCTCCAACTTTTGTGATGCGACTATCATTTCCAACAGTCACCGCAGAACCGATTTTGTCAGCATTGCTCACCATCGTTCTGAACTTGTGGATTTTGAAGTGTTTACCGTAAGTAGTGATCCGTTCCTGTCTATAGAACACAGGCCCCTCAGAATCAAACTTGATTAAAACCGCAATCACAGCCATTGGGATGGCAAGGATGATTAGCAGAATCAATCCACCAAACAAATCCATCATCCTCTTGAGGACAAGACTTCCTCTTTTCTTATTCAATACTTCATAGTATGGCCTAACTTCATCAGTCTTCATGAATTCAGGAAGGTCTTCCCATTTCCTCAAGATCATCAAATTACCCCTCTTTATAAATCACTGGTTGGCCACCACATCGCAGTCACAACCGTCATATACACTCACATAAACAATCAATTTTGTGGTTTCTTCTAAGGTGAACTCAACCACATCAACCGGTCCAACATCCGATGCAAATCTGTGATTATCCGTCTCTATTTCTGATCCCACAGTGTTTTTCTCAACGCCAGATAGACCAGAAAACGAATACACACCAGGCTCTAGGGTTATTTTCCCAATTCTCCACCAAGACCTTCTATCGGATGCGCCCTTAATATGAATACTGCCGTCGTTTAAACACTCTACATGCACATCCATATCCCAGGCAAATCCATTTTTGCCGTTCATAACTAGTAGATTCTTTGCCCCATCTTCACGGTTGTGATATGCAGCGTACCTCTCCATCTTCTAGTATTGCACTTCTCTATGGGAGAATGGAACCGCAGTACATAAAACCATGGAGAGCAGGACTACTTTCCTCATTCCGGTTTTCAACTCTAACCAGCACTCCCCACCTATCTTCTAAACACACCATGCGCCAATTACAGCACCAAGCGTGTTGTGGATGAGGTCATCACATTCAAATGTTCCTAAAGCGAAGCTGAACTGAAGGACTTCAATAGTAAGAGAAGCAAGGAAGCCAGCATTCTTCACATCCCACTTCCCCACAGCACCAAGTGCCACTCCAAGTGGTATGAACAGGATCACGTTCCCTATGTTCTCAAGTAGGGGTCTCCATTCACCCTTGCATATCTCCACATAGGAGTGGAATGGTAAGAGGAAGTTTCTTCTCTCTGCTCCCAATCTTGAAAACAGCGTGATCCATAAAACCGCTGCTATGTATGCTCTAAATAAAAAACAGAAAATGTAATCTTTCTTCTTACTTAACATCCAAAATCAAAAAGAACGGCAAAAACAAACTTACAAATACTCCCCAACAACCTCTCTAAAGTTCTCAATCACATACTCCACATCTTCATCGGTAAGTAACGTGTGAAGGGGTAATGTGATGAGGTTGCAGTAGTAATCAAAAGCATTCGGAAAATCCTTAATATCCCATCCCAAAACTTTATATGCAGTCATCATCGGGAGAGGCTTGTAGTGGACATTGCAGTTCACTCCTCTTTCCGCTAATCTCACAATGATCTCTCTTCTCTCCTTATCTCCCACACCGGGGATTCTAGTGAGGTAAAGATGGTTAGAACTTTGGAAATTCTCGCCACTGTGGACGAGATGCTTAACACCCAACTCATCACACATCTCGTCGTAACGAGAAATTATCTCTTTTCTCCTTGCCAGCAGTCCTGGATATCTATCCAGCTGTCTCAAACCTATCGCTGCCATGATATCTGTCATGTTACACTTGTACCAAGGTCCTGCAATGTCGTACTCCCAAGCACCAACCTGTGTCTTGGCAAGAGCGTCCTTACTCTGACCATGGAGGGAATAGAGCTGATACTGATGGTAGATTTCTTCATTGTCGATACCGGGGATATCACACCACGTAGAAGCTCCACCTTCTGCAGTGGTAAAATTCTTTACTGCATGGAAAGAGAAATCCGTGAAGTCTGCAATTTCACCAGACATCTTTCCTTTTCTACTTGCACCTAAGCTGTGTGCTCCATCAGCAAAAACAAGAACTCTTCCTTTTGCCTGCTGGATTCTAGCACCCAGAGAATTACCTTCCTTGGCTCTGAACAGTTCCTTCTTACTTTCAACGGCAGCAAATAGTTTGTCATAGTCACAGATAATACCACCAAGGTCTACAGCAACCACAGCTTTTGTCTTTTCAGAGATTGCTTCCGCAACCTTATTGTAATCCATCTCAACGTTATCTACCTGAGAATCTATAAAAACAACCTTCGCTCCACAATGGATTGCAGCTGATGCACTTGCTGTATATGTATAAGCTGGTACTATTACTTCATCCCCTTCTCCAATACCGCAAATTCTAAAATTCAATTCCTCGGCTGCAGTAGCTGAATTCAGGCAAACAACTTTTGAAGTATGACAATACTCAGACAGCCTTCTCTCTAATTCTTTTGTTCTTGGTCCTGTGGTAATCCATCCTGATCTTAACGCCTCTGCAACCTCTTCTATTTCAAGTTCAGAGATATCAGGCGGACTGAATGGAATAACTCTCTTATTAACATTTTCAACATTGTTTGCCATAGTGATTTCTCCTAATATTTCCCCAGCTTTTCGGCTGTTAATTACTTTGTGTTTTACACATCATCTGTGTTTATCTCCCAGGTCTCCCCGTTCTGCTCCACATTATCTTCTCTCCCCCACATATAATGTAACTTTTTTCAACTCTCAGCGGACGCTCTCCGCTTTCTTATCTATATAAAATCGTATTTTGATTTTCCTTTTCATTTCCACAAAACATAACAAAAGCCTGTGGGTGGGGCCCCTCCAGGCTTAAGTCCATCCTTCTTTTTGCTTTTCCCTCTACCTAAAAAGAAGAATGGCCTAAGCAGCAAAGCTCTTATTCATATTGGTTTCCTGCTGTTTGTCCCAATTATAGAATTACAAAGCCATCGCTATTTTTTTCTCGGTTTCTGTACCGTTTACCATGCATGGCTTGCTGTGTTCATCTATCATTTCCACAACTTCACGTGCTTCTTCATTCACCTCTTCTGGTCTTCTGAATGTGGGTACAGCTTTTCGCAATGCTTCCCTTACCGCATCATCCTCATCCATATCACATGCTTTTCGCAATGCTCTGAGCTTTGTTTGAAGCTCATCCAGGGAAATAGCTTCTTCCTTTTCGATGAAAATCATGTCGTTGTCGGTCTTTTCCAGTTCTTCCGTTTTTACCAGAAGTTCTTCATATAACTTCTCACCGGGCCGCAGTCCGGTTTCGATGATCTCGATATCATGCATACCGCTCATTGCGATCATGTTGGCTGCCAGATCATATATCTTAACCGGCTTACCCATATCGAGTACAAAGAGCTGTCCATTCTCGGCCATGGCACCGCTTGTTAACACAAGCTGGCTCGCCTCCGGAATGGTCATGAAATAGCGGATGATTCTCTTATCGGTGACTGTCACCGGGCCGCCGGCCTGAATCTGTCGTTTAAAAAGGGGAACAACAGATCCCGCCGATCCCAATACATTGCCGAATCGGGTCGCGCTGCATTTCACGATTCCCCGTGTACTGTATGCCTGCATGATCATTTCACACATACGCTTTGTGGCTCCCATAACATTAGTGGGATTAACCGCTTTGTCAGTACTCACCATCATGAATCTGCTGCAGCCATACTCTTCGCAGCACTGGATTACATTGAGTGTTCCAAACACATTATTCTCAACTGCTTCAATGCAGTTCTTTTCCATAAGAGGCACATGTTTGTGTGCTGCTGCATTGATACAGATTTCCGGTCTGTATTCTCTGAATACTCTGCTTAATGCTTTCTTATCCCTGATACTTACAATCTCAACCTGGATATCAATATTGCCTTTATAGGCGAATTTCAGTCCCTGCTGCAGATCGTAGGCACAGTTCTCATAGATATCGAGAACAATTAATTGCTTCGGTTCCATCCTGGCCAGCTGTCTGCACAATTCCGATCCAATGGAACCGCCGCCACCTGTAATCAGGATTTTCTTCCCTTTGTAATACTCTCTGGTCCGATCGTTAATGATTTCTTTTTGCTTTCTCATCAGAAGGTCAGATATTTCAAACTCCCGAAGCTGTCTTTTCTTTCCCGGAATATCCATTGACGGATAATCAAAAACTTTAATCCGGAATCCGGCTTTCTGATAATAATCGTATAGTTCAAGCTTTCTTGAACTCTCCATATTCGGAACTGCAAAAACCACTTCCTGAATATGATGTTTTTTCAGTTCATCCAGACTTGCATCATCTTCACTGATGACCGAGATTCCATGGATATCTCTTCCGATTTTCCTCGGATCACTGTCAATGAAGCATCGTGCAACATACTGTGCTTTCTGGTTTCCCAGCAGATCTTCTGCCAGTCCAACTCCGACAGCACCTGCACCAATGATGGCAATCTTGATTTTCTGGCTGTCCGGATCTGGTTCGGTCTGCACCTTTCCACCGGAAAATACTTTCAGCAGCCATCTCAGTACCACACCGATCTTTGTATCCTGACTTCCGCATTTGTAGCAATATCGATACAGCATGCGAATCGCCAGGGAACCCAATGTGTTCATGCAGCAAAACGCCAGAAGTTTTGCAAAAGCGATCTTCTGAACCGGCAGTGCCATCTCAAGCAGAAAGTAGAACAGAAAAGACATTACGTCGGAAATAAGCAGTTTTATGTAGCATTGAATTCCACCGTAACGCCAGATCTGCTTGTATATCTTTCCGATAAAACGGAATGAGAAAATCGAGATCAGTGCCAGAACAGATTGTTGAATCACACCGAACGGGGTCAACTCACCTGCTCCTTTGTAAAATACAAAAAGCAACAGGTCTGCCGCTGCAAAAATCACAAGATCATAAAATGTCAGCGATAATTTTATTCCTTTTATGGGGTTCTGTCCCTTATTATTCATTTGAATAGTTCCTCTTTTATGTGAATCTTCGTATCCTTCGCCGTTTTTCTGGCATGAACTAATATCTCAGCTTGTCCAGTTTTATATCGATTTCATTGAGTCTTTTTCGGATCTGTTCTTCAGAAGACAGCTGCTCGGAATCCTCATTATCCTGATTATCCAGACTGTCCGTAATATCAACTTTCTTCCAGTTCACATTGGTGTTTTTCAGAATACTTAACATCTTATACATGTCATAAACGGCATCTGTGTTGGCATCGATTGAGTCTTCTGCCCACACCTCAAGTCCGGTTTCTGTGCCGGATTCATTCAATGCGGTTTCCAGATTTTCTTCCGTATAAGGAACCATGGTAATATAATTCATCTCTGCATCTCGATAGGAATCGTGCACCAGGACGGTATTCATGCCTCTTTCTTTCAGAATATCCAGATAATCCTGCGTATATCGATTCATAAAACAATAGGATTTCGGTGCTGTTCCGATGGTTTCTTCCAGGGTATCCGTATAAGCGTCTACTGCTTTTTTCCAGTTCTCCGGCCCGCTTCCATCATACTCGGTGACCGAAATACCATAGCTCCATCCTGCTTCCAGCAGTTTGGTAAAGGATTCCAAAGATATCCGGTTCCCTTTTCCCGGTTTATCGCCATTTCTCAGAATCATTACGCCTTTTATCTCCTGATCCAGGATGAATCGGTATGTTTCATCAAAGAAAGTCTGGGTGGGATCAATGACACAGAGAACGGTTCCCTTTTCAGGCTCTGCTTCCACTTCGCCGGCCTGAACTTTCTGCAGTGCTGCATTCAGTTTGTCTTTTTCCGCTTCCAGATTCCAAATCAGAACCTGATCTCTTTTTAAAGACGCTTCCTTACTTTGTTCTTCACTTTTTCTGTACAAATGCAATGTTGCCATTCCGAATAAAATGACCGGAATCAGTAACACTGCCATCACGTTTAAAAATTTTTTCATTGCATTACCCCTCTAATAATGAGTTTCCCAACCGGTCCATTTCCTCAAGAAAAGCACTTCCCAGTTTTTTCTTCAGGACATTACGTCCATCGGCCAGGTTCTGAGGTCTCGAAGTGATATTATGACTGTCAGAACCCAGCAGATGAGCCTGTCCGCTTTTAAAAAGCTTTATTGGGAGACGTCTGGAATTCCAGTGAAGCAGGCATGCCGCATTCAACTGGACATAGACAGGCATATCAAGTACTGCAGGAATGATCCCCTTGTCGGTCTGATATTGATAGAATCGTTCCAGATGTGCAATAACCGGTCTGATTCCCCTTCGGATCAGATGTCCCACTTCCATCACATCCTTTTCGGTCCATGGACGGAAAGGCATTTCCAGAAGCAGCAGTTTTGTATCGCCGATGCAAAGTTTCTCAATTCCTTCTGCTCTGCTGATTCCCGGGAAGAATGCTGTTTCTGATCCGGATATGATTCTGATTCCAAGGTCTGCTGCAATCTCTTCCGTTTTATGCAAAGCCGTCAATCTATCCGCAAGAAATTTCTCGATTGTCATACTGACGCCATAAAAATGGGGGGTGGCAACCATGATGTCGATTCCCTGCGATGCTGAAATCCTCAGCATATTTTCCGTCATTTCCATGTTTTTACTTCCATCATCTATGTCAGGAAGAAAGTGGGAGTGAAAATCAATGATGCTCATAACTATAACCCGACTTTTTGCGATAACTTCCATACTTTTCGTTTTCCACACCGGTGAATACGAATCCCAGAATTCTGGCTTTTGCAAACTCCAGTTTATGTATGGCTTCGTTAATCTGTTCTTTCTGGGCCAGATTCTGTCTGGCCACCAGGATGACACCGGAACAGAACTTCGTCAGAACTGCGGCATCTGTAACAACACAGGCAGGTGGTGTATCCAGAATGATATAATCATACTTTTCTCCCAGCTGTTCCAGAAGGTTTCCCATGGCATCCGATCCGAGGAGCTCGGTTGGATTGGGAGGGATTTCTCCGGCTGTGATGATATCCACATCAAAGGGTGTATGCTGGATTACTTCATCCAGGGAACACATACCTGCCAGCAGGTTGCTGAGTCCCTGTTCTTTCAGATTGCCCAGTTTGGATGCAATTGTAGGAAGCCGCAGATCGCAGTCCATCAGAAGTACCTTTGCATGATTCTGTGCAAAGGAAATGGCAATGTTAATGGAAGTCGTACTTTTGGCTTCGCCCTGCGTGCCGCTGGTTACAATAATTTTTTTACAGCCGTCACCGGGAACAGAAAACATGATGTTGGTTCTGACCATCCTATAGGCTTCCTGCACTGCAAAGGGTGTTTTATCTGTCAGAAGATTGTCATCAAAAGTTTCCAGTGCAGCTTTTTTTCCCTTTTTCTTTTTTGTAAATAAACTCATATGATAATGAAACCTCCATCTGATCCTGTCAGCGTTTTCCGTAGCTGCCGTATCCATAACCGCTTTTTTTCATCCGTTTTGCTTCTTTCAGGTCCGGAATAGTACCCAGCAGAGGGTAATTCCATACCTCAAAGTCTGACTCACTCTTCACAGTCGTATCCAGAAGGGAACTGATAATAATCAATGCACAGCAGATAAATCCACCGAAAATAAGCCCCATCAGAATCGCTTTTGAATAGCTGGGGGATACAATTCTGGAAGGAATGTCTGCATAATTAATGACTTTGACAGAACTGCCTTCAACAATATCAGAAATACGTTCCGTTCCAATCACTGCAAAGGAATTGACAATTCTTGCTGCTGCCTTTGGATCCGGATGCTGAACGGCTACTTCAAATACTTCTGTATTGTTTACCGATTTAACGGACAACGTATTTTTCAGTTCTTCTTCCTCCAGATCAACTTCTGCATCTGTGATCACATCCCGTAAAACAGACACGTTCTGTAAAATTGCAGAATACGTATCAACCAGTTTTGCAGATGCGGTCAGATCGCTCTGGGTCAGTGTGAAACTGGCTTCCGTGCTGGATCTATTATTCACATACATGGTTATTCTGGCCTCATATTGGGGCGTTACCAGAAAAAAGACGCCTGCATATGCTGCGAAACCGGCCAGTAAGGCACATAAAATAATAATATGAGCTTTTCTGAGCAGAATATGAATGACAGCTCCAATATCAATCAAGTCTTCTCCATTCTCCTGATAAAAGATATTCATGTTATCCTCCCTGTTTTTGATTATGCCGTTTACGAATCAACAAGATGAAATTAATCGGTATTTCTCAAAAAATCATTTAGCCATTATAATAGTCTGTGTCAACAAAATAAGGGGGCGAGAAATATTTATCATATTAATTCGACAGTGTACGCACATATTTTCCAAATTATACACCTAACAGGTTTATTTGTCTACACCTATAAAATGGTTTTTTTGACATGCATTTCAATATATTCTTTTTACGGGGGGTGATGAAATGTCAGATATCAATACAGAAATTGGCAAGAGAATTGCTGCACTTCGAAAATCAAAAAGAATTACACAGGATAAACTATCTGAGCTTCTGGATGTATCACCTAAGCATATAAGTGCAGTGGAAAGAGGTCTGTCTTCACTTTCTACGGAAAAAATGATACAGCTGTGTACCATCCTTGACTGCAATATGGATTATCTGATACGCGGTAAAAATTCTGAAAATGATATGACTTATTTTCCTGATTCGATGATCGAAATCTTTCGTTCAAACGATCAGAATGAAATTGATTTATTAAATCAGTATCTGCAGATGTACAATAAACTCAGAAATAGAGAAAAGTCAGAAATAGAAAAGTCAAAAAAAGAAAAGTCAGAAATAGAAAAATGCAGGTAAAAAAACAGGGACTGCAAATTCAGATAGAATTTGGAATCCCTGTTCATAATCCTTTTGCTTTTTGTTTACAGTCCTCGTTTCAGCAGCATTTTAACCGCCGGGGTCATACCCAACTTCATCAGTTTATACAGAGTGCTTCCGGATACGGAAACCGGTATAGATCCGATTTCCTTCAGTCCATTCATAAGCTGTTTCATTCGTTTTCGAAACTCTGCATTTCCCAGTGGTTTCTTCGGATTAAAACACAGTTTCAGGCCCAGGATCATCTTGCCCCAGTATTCTTTTGCAATAAATTCCCGGGTCTTCTGATTGTCGCAATTCCAGCCCTGTGCATACTGCAGCCGATTGATCCGGAATACTTCCACATCCTGACAATAGCTTTCCGGAAGCCGTTCAAAGGCCCGCTGCATATCAATGGGATAGAAATTATAGAGAATATCCGGAATATTGCAGATAGTTTCCGCATATTTCAGATATTCCATGATAAAGACTTCCTCTTCATTGCGCTGCAGACCGGGGAATTTGACTTCATATTCCCGGATCCGGTCCATACGGAAGCATTTGTTCCAGCAGGAGCCCAGAACCTTGCATGCGGAATCCGATGTATATGCCGTATAATCGCTGCGGATCTGTGCCCCGGTGAAACGGCCTTCCGGTGCGGTGACTTCTTTTGTGGAACCATCTTTGCGCCGGATCTGGCGGTAACCGAAGGTCAGCAGGTCGGCACCGGTTTCTTCCATTTTTCCTACCATTACTTCAATGGCATTGGGTTCCAAATAATCATCAGCATCTGCAAAATAGACGTATTTGCAGTCCGCGGGAACCACCTGCAGACCGGTATTTCTCGCTGAAGCAGCACAGTGGTGAGTACCCATTTTCAGGACACGGATTCTCGAATCCTCTGCAGCAGCCTGCTCCATAATATCAAGGGTGTTGTCCTCGGAACCGTCATCCAGAAGGATGATGGAAAGATCCCGATATGACTGGGAAGTCATGGAATGGATTGCTTTTTCTATTGTGTCTCCTGCGTTATATGCAGGAGTGATGATAGTAATGATAGACATGGTCGGTCAATTCTCCTTTGTAATATACCTTCTATTTTCCAAAATACTTGTCAATACCGTTTGCAATGCCGGTAACCATCTTCTTTTGATATTCTTCTGTGGCCATCAATTCATCCTCTTCCGGATTGGACATATATCCCATTTCCACAATTGTAACCGGTACCTCACACCAGTTAATGCCGCTCATGGTATCCGTTTCCCATACACCTTTGTTCTTACAGCCGGTTGCACGGACAAATTCATTGATCACACTGCTAGCAAGCTTCTTGCACTGAGAATAGATATTGCTGTTATATGGATTTTTTGATGTCTGGCAGATCGTCAGTGCTCCATGAACCGAAGAATCATTTGAACCGTTGGCATGAATACGAATAAATGCATCAGCCCCTGCCTTATTCGCTATGGCAGCACGTTCGGAATTGCTGATATTCACATCGTGGGTCGTACGAATCATTTTAACTTCGTAACCACGTCTGGTCAGTTCCTTCTGAAGCTGTAAAGAAATGGTCAGTGTCAGCTCATATTCCGGTATCCCTGTAGAAACACCCTGTGTTCCACTGGAAACCTTCTTTTTCTGTTCCGATGCACCGGGGCCGATCGGTTCAAGACTGGAATTTCCCTTTGCCTGATGACCTGCATCGATTACGACCAGATATTTACCGCTGGACGGCTTGCTCTGAGCAGTCGTTTCCTGCTTTTCCGTTTCCTTTGCCGTGGTTTCCTTTTTTCCAGCTGTTGTCTCCTTTGCTGTACTTTCCTTCTTTCCAGCTGTTGTCGCTTTTGCTGTGGTTTCTTTCTTTCCAGACGCTGTTTCCTTTGCTGTAGTTTCTTTTCCAGACGCTGTTTCCTTTGCTGTGCTTTCTTTTACAATATCCTCTTTCCGGCTTCCCTGTGACTCAGAATCTGCACTGCTTTCTCCAACTGATGATTCTTTTTCGCGTTCGGAAACTGATTCTTTCGATTCCCTTTCTATTGAATCTGTTCCTGCTGCCCCTTCCATTACAGACTCTTTACTCTGCTGTTCACCCGGATTTTCTTTTGTGGATTGTCCGCAGCTGCTGCAGAATAAAACAAAAGTCAGAATAAACATTATAAAAACAATCGAAATTGCTTTTTTCTGAACTGGTTTCTTTTTTACTGATTTCATCTTTTGAATAGACTTCCTTTCTCCTGGCAGATTTCTGATGCAGATTTTCTTTCATTAATATAAGAAGTATCCGGATCAGATATTATCATTATCTTAAACCATAACAGGAAATTTGAAAATAACGAAAGTAATAACATTATATTACAATTTAAACTTGTAAATTGACATCTGCAGAACGAATTAATGTACTGTCCATGGATTAACTCTTAAATATCCACACTCCTGCAACCGCAACAATCATTCCCAGCAGCTTTTTCCACTCAAAACCCACTTTCTCCACACCGAACAGACCAAATACTTCGATCAGATAAGCGGTCAGAAGCTGTGTAATCACAATAATCAGCACAGCCATGGCCGGTCCCAGATTATCCATACTACGGATGACCGTATACGTAATCAACGCACCCATAATACCGCCCAGCAGCATATACTTCGGTTCCGTCTGCCAGATTGCAGAAATTCCGTTTTCCCGTCCGCTGACCAGCCATGCCGCAGCACAGAACAGAAATGCAGTCAGCTGCACAAAGCCTGCTGCAGTCCATATGCCGCTCTGCTTTGTCACCTCCGTATTAAAAACCCCCTGGATGCTCATTAATGCACCTGAAACCATTGCAAGAATCCATCCCCACATCGCTTTCTCTCCTTTTTCATTTTTCTATTCATGACCATAATCCAGAAATTATTCTATATTCATTTGTATTATATTATCTCATCGATTATACGATTTATGCATTCTTCTGATGCGGCTAATTTTCTTGCTGTTTTTTCATGGATTCCAGAAGCTGGAAATGGACAAAAACAGATGGAATGGTGCGGAAAAATCCAAATGTTCAGGAACATCATCGGCACGAAAGTCTGAATTGGACAAATCAACCGTATCTAATGCCAAAATATCCAAAAAAATATGAAATCAGGGGGAAAAAGGAGAAAAAACCGATCATGACAGGCGAAAATTGGCTATAAGAAGCTGATACAGGTCATAAATAGCCAAAATCCCATCTGAAGAATAGAATTGAAGGAATGGATTGGATAAATCCGTTGGAAGAAGTGCAAATATATCCAATTTCCTGTCTGCTATCGAATGGATGTGATTCAAAAGATAAAAAGTTAATCCAGGCCAGCAACAACATGAAATGACCACAGGATGCTGCAAAAAAAAGATGATACAAAAAGAAAGATACAACAAATCCCCTTCAGATTGACTCACATAGAATCAATCTGAAGGGGATTTTTATCAAATACTCTTATTCGTTTTTAATTATTCCCGCCTACAGCAGCAGATACACAAATACAAAGACCATGCCGATGCCGGCCAGTTCCAGACCAAAGGAGAGTCTGGACTCAATTCTTTCACGTTCTTCTTCATAAGTGGAGTGGAAGAACCGCATTCTGGTACGGAATCGTCTTTCTTCCTTTGCACTGGAGCGAAGGATGACCATATCCAGCAGGTCACCGATCATATCCGTCAGCCGGGGCATATGGCCGGTATGGAAGATCAGTTTCCGGTCTCTGTAGACGGTTTTTCGCAGAAATACGATGATGCTGTCCACCAGAGAGTCCCCGATACGGCAGACAAATACACCGATAAAGGGGAGCACCTTCAGAATCACCGGACGGTAGATCCGGTTTTCCATGTCAAGCCATGCGGGCCAGAGGTCTGCATATTCGGTGGTTCCGTCTGCTTTTTTCCGTAAGAATAAATGACGGATGATCACCACATAGACCAGTACACCGATGGCGATGGAAATCAGTCCGCCCTTCAGGCAGACGAAACTGAAGAAATGAGGGGTATGTACATGTTCAAAGCAGTGCATGAAGTCCTGTGCCAGGGTGGCCAGGGGAATCATGGTTCTGGTTGCTGTCATGCCGAAGATGGGAAGAATCACTGCACTGCCCACAATGGCAAAGACGCTCTCTTTGTTCATGTACCGGCCATTTAAACTGTCAAATTTCTTCTGCTTCTCCGGATCTTCATTCTTCTCAAAGAAAATGGAGATATACAGCTTCAGCATATATGCCACGGTGAGTCCGCCGCTGATCAGGAAGATCCATTCCACGGCTTTGAATACCGGGGCTGTGGAGTATTCCACAATGCTTTCATGGAGCAGGGTTTTGCTGATGTACCCATTCCACAGGGGGATACCGCCGATACCCAGGGCTCCCATGAGGAATGCAAAGTTCAGCAGAGGTTTCTTGCGGCCGAATCCCCGGATTTCATTGAGGTTCAGCTGATGCAGATTCATATAGACCACACCGGCAGCCATAAAGAGCACCAGTTTGATCAGGGAATGGTTCATCATGTGCAGGAAGGTGCCATGGACAGCCAGTCCGTTTTCCTCTCCCAGCAGGCACTGCATGCCGATGCCCACCAGAATGAAGCCAATCTGGGACATGGAGGAACATGCCAGTGTCCGTTTCAGGTCCACTGAGAACACTGCCAGCAGGGCACCGCCAAACATGGTGATGGTTCCCAGGGTCAGAATCAGGATTCCCCATGCAGTATCTTCAAAGAACATCTGGCAGCTGATGATCAGGATTCCGTAGACACCGGCCTTGGTCAGGATACCGGAAAGCAGAGCGGATGCCGGTGCCGGTGCAACGGGATGGGCTTTCGGCAGCCAGATGTGCAGAGGGAAGGCACCGGCTTTTGCACCGAAGCCCACCAGAATACAGCCGCCTGCCGCATACAGCCGGGCTTTGTTTTCATATCCGCGGCAGGCTTCAAACAGGTCATTGATTTCAAGGGTTCCCACGGCATCATACAGAAGAAACAGACCCATCAGAAGAACCATACCGCCGATTACTGCCACCGCCAGATAGGTTTCTGCCGCCCGCAGGGATTCTTTTCGTTCGTCCTGTGCCACCCAGACATAGGAGGTAAAGGACATGATTTCAAAGAAAATAAAGGTGGTGTAAAGGTTCGCGGAAAGAAATACACCCATGGTTGCACCCAGCGTTACCAGCTGAAACAGATAGTACCGATTGCGGTTCCGGTAATGTGCAAAGTATTCTCTTGAAAAGATAATGGTCATCATCCACATGAAGGCAGCAACCAGTCCGTATATGGCACGGAAGCCGTCTGCTGTGAAATGCAGACCCATGCCGCAGATTTCCGGTGCCCACACATTGGCCCCCCGGAGATTGACGGCTGTATAAAGCATGGCAAGGAATTCAGAAACAACCACAAAATCTGCAAAGAAATTTCTTGCTTCCTTTGACCGGCGGCCGATCAGGTAGGAAAGGACCGCTCCTGCCATCGGATAAAATACCAGGAAAAATAATAAATTTGCGCTCACTCTTCCACCTCCCTAGATCAGTCCGTCTGCCACTTTGGTCAGGAATTCCACAAGGGGTGCGGAATACAGACCAAATGCCACAATGCCTATGGAAAACAGCATCAGAGGAAGGATCATTTTCCAGCTGGGATCCTTCACATTTTCCAGCGTGCTTTCATCAAAGTCCTTTTCGGTATAATAACCGCGGATAATCATGGTCATCATATAGATGGCGGTCAGCAGGGCAGAAACCAGCAGGGCACCCACACCGAGCCATGCCAGACGATTCTCGCTTAAAAGAGCAGCCTGGGCCAGATACCATTTGCTGATAAAACCGCAGCCGCCGGGAACACCCATCATACCCAGGGCAGACACGGTAAATGCCAGATACACCCAGGGCATTTTCTTTGCGAACCCATTGGTTTCATGGACATAATCCTTATCGGTCTGATGCATGATGGCGCCGGCACAGAAGAAGGCGCTGATTTTCATAATGGCATGGAAGCACATATGACATAACGCACCCAGCAGACCGGCCGGTGTCATAATGGTAACACCAAAGCAGATGTAGGACAGGTTGGATACGGTGGAATAGGCCAGTCTTCTCTTCAGATGGGTTTCCTTCACCGCCATACTGCAGCCGAATACAATGGTAAACATGGCCAGTCCCATGACCAGATTCTGTGCCCATGTGCCCCGGAGCAGTTCCGTACCGAAGCAGTAATAGGTCAGACGGATCACCGCAAAGGCACCTGCCTTAACAACCGCCACCGCATGCCGCAGTGCAGTAACCGGAGTGGGCGCCACACCGGCGTCCGG
>JBJELP010000061.1:0-3543 GCA_051879215.1 Lachnospiraceae bacterium | reverse complement strand
CACTTTTATGGATCATAATGACAACTGCGGATGCAGCAGTCTGATCTGGATCATTCTTCTTCTCTCTTTATGCGGCAATGGATGTGGATGCGGTGAAGGTCGTTTCGGCGGCAACAGCTGTCTGTGGATTATCATTCTCCTCTTCTGCTGCGGTGGCTTCGGTGAAGGAAACTGCGGATGCGGCTGCTGATGGGTGACGATCAGTCATTTTCCGCTACTTGAAAAAGTGAAGGGGGGCAGGCAGAAATGTCTGCCCCTTCTCTCTTTCTTCCCTTTGGGTATATTGTGTGTCAATTCTCATTTGTTTTCGGAATATTCGTCCCATTGTTTTTCTCTTTCAGACACTCTTCATCCAATTCATAAACATCATTTCCCTGTATGATCAATATAGAATCCATAAAAACTCCAGCAGCTTCTTTATTATAAAATATGACCGTTCCTCTCTTTTGTACAAATTTCCTTTTTCTGTTCATTTTTATCCTGATCGGTCATATAGTAATAAAAAGAAAAACGGAGAAAACCATGCAGAACAATTTTGATGAAAATAACCAAACCCTCTGCCAGCATCTCAATACACAGCTGGAAGCGGTCAATGAATTGCTGAAACCGGAATACAGAAATATTCTGCAGACAATGGTAAAATTTCTGCAGCTCAGACAGCTGATATCCGAAATCAGTCCAACCGCAAACGGAACATTTCATATCAGCAGCATTCCATCCTCTTCCGGTCAGCAACAGACCTGTGATCTGCAGACCTTTATCCGGGCGGTTTCTCCCGCCTGCAATGAAACAGAACGGAGTTTTCTGTATCAGCTTCAAAATACCAGACAAACGCTGCAGATGATGGAAACTCTGCAGGCAATCCAGAATCTGGGCGGGGATCTGTCCTCTGAAAATTTCCTGTTGAATTTCCTCACCCCTTCCCAGCAATCTTTATTCAGACAATTTCAGAAACAGGAGTGATTTTATGGATTCTGCGAAAACCTCGTTTATGCAATCTGTTTTAGCACAAAGCAAACAACTGGACAAAAACAGTTTTCTTCCATTTATTTTGTCCATGCAGAAAAATGCCCGCGAAAAAGGAATCTCTTTTACGGAAGAAGAAACGGATATGATTTATGAACAGCTGAAAAATAATTTTTCCATGGAAGAACGCAGAAAACTGGAACTGCTTCGACAGATCATGAAATCCGGATCCGACAGCAAATCAGAAAATGAATAAACAAAGGGGGTGGCTGGTTCTCCTTGCTTCTTCCCTGCTTCTCATGCTGCGGTTTCCAGATCTGACACTGCAGGGAACCCGCCGCGGACTGCTGCTCTGGTATCAGCATTTTCTTCCTGCTGTCTTTCCGTTCATGATTTTATCCAGTATCATGACCGGTTTTCTGCATGGAGGAGGACCTGTTTTTGCAGCTCTGGCCGGATTTCTCAACGGATACCCAAACGGAGCAAAAATTGCTTCCGATTTATCTGAACGCAAACTTCTTTCAGAGAATATGGCTCCTTATTACGCAGTGTTCTGTAATCAGAGCAGTCCCATGTTTCTCTCTGCCTTTGCCGGGCTGAAAAAAGAAATGCCATGGATTTATATTTCTTCTGTGTTTCTTCTATTTTTGACCGGACAAATTGAAAAATGGCAGAAAAGAAACTCTGCAGACAAAAGCAGAGTTTCTCAAAATCCTGAGACTGTTTCCTCAGGCTTTTCCGGAGACTACTTATTGGATTGTACCGGAATTATGGTCAAAGCCGGTATTTATATTATGTATTTTTCCATTTTGGTCAGCTTTCTGTCGGGAATATCAAATCGTTTTCCCACAATCCGGTTTTTGATTCCGTTTCTTGAAATCACAACCGGAATTACATATATCCGGAATTCAGATATTTTCACCGGAAAAATACAGCAAATGCTGATTCTGTTTCTCTGTGTATCCGGTGGAATCTGCACAGCTTTTCAAACCATGGAAGTTACCGGAAACCTGAACCTTTCTCTTAAGCGTTATCTTCTGCTGAAACTGATTCAGGCATTCTTTACCTGTTTCATATGCATTCTGTTCTGTTAAAATCGAAAAAGGAGCATATCATTATTGATATGCTCCTTTTCTGTACCCGTGGTGGATATACTGACTGGCTTGAAGTGCGAACTTCCCATTCACTGGTTCATGGAAGCAGTCTCCAAGGACCCGGCTATGATCCGGAAAATTTCTTCCGGTTTTGTGACATACGTTTCTGCACCTTTGCTGAACAGAAATTCCTTATCCCGGAATCCCCAGCCCACAACAATACAATCCATACCGGCATTTTTTGCGGTAGCAATGTCCACATCGGAATCTCCGATATAGACACTATCTTCTTTTGAACAATTCAGAAGCTTCAGTACTTCGTTGACGGAATCCGGGGAGGGTTTTCTGGCAATTCCCTGCCGTTCACCTACAGCCGCATCAAAAACACCATTAAAATACCTTTCACATAATTCCTGAACACCATAATCTGCTTTATTGGAAACCACTGCAACCTTACATCCATTTGCCTTCAAATCTGACAGCAGCTCGGGGATTCCATCATAGGGACAGGTGGTATCTGCACAGTGTTCTTTATAATACCTGTCAAAATCCTGTCTGACTGCTTTTATTTCTGCTTCTGATGTTCCATCCGGAACAGCCCGTTCCACCAGTTTGCCGATTCCATTTCCCACAAACTGTCGGATTTCATCTAATGCACGTACAGGAAATCCATTGACCTGAAGTGCATGGTTCATGGTATCTGCCAGATCCCGCAGGGTATCCAGTATGGTACCATCCATATCAAAAATTGCTAATCTATATTTCATATTTTTTTAAACAACATCTGCCAGATTCGATTCAGTCAAAAACTGTATCGATCTGGCAGTCATATCTGATCATTTCAATCTACATTTTTCAACTACTATACGGGATATGCTTTGTTTTCCATATCTGCGGCTTTGGGATCAATCTTGCTCTTTTTTGCTTCACGATCCTTAAAAAATTCCACTGCAACCTGAGGGAACAGAGCATAAGACAGGACATCCTCATCCTGCTCCTTCCACTGTGCCATTTCTGCCTCCAGCTTTTCCAGTTCAGGGGGAATCAGATCGGCAGGGCGGCAGGTGATGGGTTCCACATCCCCGATAACCTTCTTCTGCACTTCCGGATCAAAAGGCTTAACCGTTGCACCGTATTCACCGCGCAGTACCGCCTTTGTTTCTGCCGTTGCCATTTTGTAACGTTCACCCATCAGTACATTGAATACGGACTGGGTTCCCACGATCTGTGAAGAAGGGGTAACCAGAGGCGGTTCACCCAGATCTTTTCTTACACGGGGAACTTCATTCAGTACTTCATAATACTTATCTTCTGCCCCCTGTTCCTTCAGCTGAGAAACCAGGTTGGAAAGCATGCCGCCGGGTACCTGATATAATAATGTCTTGATATTAACACCCATTACCTTGGGATTCAGAAGACCGGTCTTCAGGGCTTCTTCCTGCATGGGACGGAAATAATCTGCAATTTCAGCCAGCAGATTCTG
>JBJELP010000060.1:0-16092 GCA_051879215.1 Lachnospiraceae bacterium | reverse complement strand
TACCGCCGCCGCAGACACCGAAAATACCGGTAATCTGAGGAATCACACCGCTTGCTTTGATCTGGCATGCATAAACCTCACCAAAAGCATTCAGTGCATCGGTTACCTCCTGGAGTCTGAGACCGGCACAGTCGATCAGACCGATCACAGGAGCCCCTGTTTTCATAGCCATCTCATACAGCTTTACAATTTTTTTTGCATGCATTTCACCAATGGTACCGCCCAGAACCGCTGCGTTCTGGCTGTACACAAAAACAGGTTTGCAGTCGATCAGACCATAGCCGGTAATGACACCATCGGAAGGAGTATCCTTCTGAGGCATATTAAAGGAAGTGCTTCTGGCTGTGACTGCACCGCCGATTTCCACAAAGCTTCCTTCATCCAGTAATCCGCTGATACGCATTGCTGCTAAAGAATTACTCATATGTATATGTCCTCCATTATTTCTATAATAAGATGTTGGGTTCAAAAGGGGGTGAACCCATGATACCTACGGATTTTTTTCATGCAAGCATGACCTTTTGCCTCTGGTATCATCATATATATAAATAACCAGTTATGGAGAACAGGTCCATGACTGGCTATCTATAAATTGGAAAAAGAGTGTATTATCTGAAGTCGGAGAGGCAGGCCGAAAATCTGGGCAGAGACCTGCTTCTCCATCATGATGGGGGTAGATGACTGGAACGATTAATTATCTGTTATTTCTATTGTAATTAATCAGACAACCGGCTTTTACAATTTCCTTCTCATTCTCAGTCATATCGGAAATGAAGAGGGAGATTTCTTTTACTTCCTCTCCAAGGACGTAAGCTTTAATATTCTTCATATCACCGGACAGAGCATTTTTTACATCAGGAACATAGATATAATCATCTACTTCAAATTCCGGTTCTTCTTTCATCTGGAACGGAAGCATGCCCCAGTTCATAACATTGGAACGGTATCTCTTGGTGGCGTATTCGGTACAGATATTTGCAAGTCCGCCAAGTACTCTCTGGCAGCTTGCTGCCTGCTCACGGGCAGAACCATCACCGGGTTTTACACAATAAATCATGCTGCCGATTTCAATGTCTTCTTTTTTCACATTCGGTGTAATTGCAGCAATTTTCTCATAAACAGCCTTCATTTCAGGTGCTGTTTCCAGTATATCCTTGCCGGCAATTCTTGCTTTTTCTACCTTACCGATTTCTTTTGCCTTTCCTACATAAGCAGGATCACGTCTTGACAGAGCAAATTCAGCCAGACCCAGAGGATTGGAGCGATAAGAAGAGGTTTCGCCGGAAGGAATCAGTTCATCTGTTGTTGTAACCTTGTCCATGATCTTGGAACATACCTTCAGCAGAATATTGTCTGCGAGAGGAGACATTTCAGGCCAATCTTTGATATTGGGACCATAAATCAGTTCAGAGGAGGTATCTGCCTTCTGATAGCCATTGTATACACGTGCTCTGTAAGCAGAATCATCATAATTATATTCCGGAACCACATAATCATCTGCATATTCTGTTGCGGGTGTGAGGATACCGCCATTTGCTGCTGTTGCTGCGATGGAACGGGCGTCCATAAGAGCAACTGCTGATAACTGTCCAACACCGGGTTTGGAACCTTCACGGTTGGGGAAGTTTCTTGTGGTATGGCGAATACTGAAGGCATTATTGGCAGGCGTATCACCGGCACCGAAGCAGGGACCGCAGAATGCTGTCTTAATTGCTGCACCTGCACCCATTAATGTGGAAATAGCGCCTTTATTTACCAGATCCATAAATACAGGCTGAGAAGAAGGATATACAGATAATGTAAACTCGCCGTTTCCGCAGCTTGCATTTTTCAGGATATGAGCAGCTTCCATTACATTAGTATAGTTACCACCTGCACATCCGGCAATGATTCCCTGCTGTACCTGGAATTTTCCATTTACAATTTTATCGGTCAGGGTGAAATGAACATCCGGATTTTCGGTAATTTCTGCTGCATTCCTTTCTACTTCACGAAGAATATCACCCAGGTTTGCATTCAGTTCATCAATTTCGTATGTATTGCTGGGATGGAAAGGCAGAGCGATCATGGGTTTAACCGTGCTCAGATCCACATAAACCAGACCATCGTAATATGCCACATCTGCAGGATTCAGTTCTTTGTAATCTTCTCCTCTGCCGTGAACGGTCAGAAATGCCTTTGTATCTTCGTCGGTTCTCCAGATGGAAGATAAACAGGTGGTTTCTGTGGTCATTACATCGATACCGTTTCTGAAATCAGTGGTCATGGTGCTGATACCGGGGCCAACAAATTCCATTACCTTATTCTTCACATAACCGTTTTTAAACACAGCACCGATAATTGCCAGAGCAATATCCTGAGGACCTACACCGGGGTTCGGTTTTCCGTCCAGATAAATACCGATTACTCCCGGATAAGCAACATCATAGGTGTTGCACAGAAGCTGTTTTACCAGTTCGCCGCCGCCTTCACCGATTGCCATGGTTCCCAGTGCACCGTAACGGGTATGGCTGTCTGAACCCAGAATCATTTTTCCGCAGCCGGCCATGTTCTCTCTCATATACTGGTGAATAACTGCAATGTGAGGAGGTACATAAATTCCTCCGTATTTCTTAGCTGCAGACAGACCAAACACATGGTCATCTTCATTAATGGTACCGCCTACCGCACACAGCGAGTTATGGCAGTTTGTCAGGACATAGGGAATGGGGAATTTGTCCATACCGGAAGCCTTTGCTGTCTGAATGATTCCAACAAAAGTGATATCATGAGATGTCATGGCATCAAATTTAATTCTGAGATGATCCATATCATCTGATGTATTGTGTGCCTTCATAATTGAATAAGCAATGGTTCCTTTTTTTGCTTCTTCTTTACTTACTTTTTTACCTGTGATTGCTTCTGCCTGTTCTGCTTCGGAAACGATCTGTGTTCCGTTAACCAGATAGACTCCTCCATCGTATAATTTAACCATAATAAATTCTCCTGTCTTCCGATAGTTTTTTATACTTTTTTACAGATACCTGCAATGCCCGACAGGTATCCGCAGTTAGATATCTTTAAATTATTCTGCAAATGTGAAATCTTTGATTTTACGAACTACATCCATAACGGTTCCGTCACGGCCTTCAATGATTCCGACAATACGGTCATCGAACTGAACCGGTTCCGGTTCTCCTGTGATGGAATAAGCGATATCCCGCAGTTCCTCGATGGTACGAAGCGGTACACAATCTGCTGCTTTCAGTGCCTCCAGGAGATCCGGTCTGTTGGGATTCACTGCTACACCGTAATCGGTTACAACCACATCAACAGATTCGCCGGGAGTGGTTACGGTTGTAACTTTGGAGCAGATTGCAGGAATACGTCCCTGGATCAGAGGAGAGATTACGATGGTACATTTTGCACCTGCCGCTGCATCGGGATGTCCGCCCTGAGCACCTGTGATGACACCATCCGAACCAACAACCACATTGCAGTTGAAATCCACATCAACTTCCAGTGCTGCCAGAATAACGTAATCCAGTTTATTTACAAAACAGCCTTTGTTAAAAGGATTGGCATATGCACCTGCACTGATTCGATGATGGTTGGGACGTTTCACGGATTCTACAGCCGCTGTATCAAAATCCTGTGTATCCAGTAGTTTTCCGATCAGACCTTCATCCAGCAGGTCACACATGGCCTTTGCCATACCGCCTACGGCAAATCCCATCTTAATGCCTCTTTCTTTCATGATTTTTCCAAGAGAAATAGCAGATGCAATGGATGCGCCGCCTACACCTGTCTGGTAGGAAAATCCATCTTTAAAATAGGGGGTATTCACAACAACCTGTGTGCAATATTCAGCCATCATCAGCTTTCTTACATCTGTGGTGGGTTTTGCAGCACCCGTTGCAATTTTTTCCGGAATACCGATCTGATCTACCACACAAACATAATCTACTTTTGTCATGTTAATATCCGCAGGATAATTGGGGAAGGGAACCAGGCAGTCGGTTACGGCAACAACCTTATTTGCATGATTTCCATCTACAAAGGAATAGGAAAGAACACCGCAGTCGCTTTTTCCTCCAATTCCTTTGCAGTTGCCATAGTCATCACAGGTGGGTGCGCCGATAAAGGAAATATCAATGGTGGTTTCTCCTGTCTGGATAGCACGGATACGGCCGCCATGGGAACGCATGATTGCAAGTCCCTTCAGCTTTCCTTCTGAGATGGCTCGTCCGATCTTACCGCGTACACCGGAGGACTGAATATTGGTGATGGTTCCATCTTCGATCATGGGAACCAGTGCATCGTGGGCTTTTCCGAGGGAACTGGCACAGATGGTAACATCCTTAATACCCATTTTATGAACTTCTTCCATAACCATGTTAACCACCAGATCTCCATCACGGAAATGATGATGGAAGCCAAGGGTCATGCCATCATGGGCACCGCATTTCACGAGAGCTTCATGGATGGAACCAACCATTTTACTGGTGTCATGATTCATAACTACCCTGGTAATAGGTCCCTGCTTTTTAAATTCTGTATTATCCTTATAATAGATTCCCTGAAAAACCTCTTTTCCAGTCTGTTTCAGTATTTCTTCGGGAATTTCTCTTCCAACTTTATTTAACATTTTACAGATCCCCCTTATACACACCGGAAGCTTTTGCAAGCTCAATGACTCTCTTTGCGCCGTCATAAAATGCAATGTCGATCATTTTTCCGTCTACTGTAAATACACCAATGCCCTGTGCTTTCTTTTCATCAATTTCCTTTACAACCTTTTCAGAGAAAATAATTTCCTTTTCTGAAGGTGTGAAAATTTCATGTACAATGGAAATCTGTCTGGGATTAACAATGGATTTTCCATCAAAGCCCATGACTTTGATCATTTCCACTTCTTTTCGGAAACCATCCATATCATCCAGATTGGTAAATACGGTATCGAAACACTGTACCTTTGCAGCTCTTGCAGCAATGATCAGATGCTGTCTGGCACCTGCCAGTTCCACACCGCCTCCTGAAATGGTGGTCTGAAGGTCTTTTGTATAATCACCGCCGCTTAATGCAATACCAAACAGTCGATCAGAAGCTTCACAGATTTCCAGAGCCTTCATAACACCCATGGCAGATTCAATTGCTGCCATAATCAGTGTACTGCCTTCTTCTCTGCCAAATTCTTTTTCTGCGGCAATGATGGCATCCTCCACCAGTTTGATATCCTTTGCACTTTCACATTTCGGAACACGAATGGAATCTGCACCACCTGCCACGCATGCTCTGATATCTTCTCTCCAGTAAGCGGTATCCAGTCCGTTGATTCGTACCACGCGTTCCACACCGCGGTAATCAATTTCCTTCAGGGCATGATACAGAGAATATCTTGCCGCATCCTTTTCTCCTTCTGCAACTGCATCTTCCAGATCCAGCATAATGGAATCGGGTTTGTAAATATAGGGATCCTTAATCAGTCCGGGTTTCTGACAATTTAAGAACATCATGGTTCTTCTTAATCTTTTTTTATTTGGATTCATTATTCAATTGCACCTCCCCACGGCAGTCCTTCTGTCTGATGGTTGGAACGATATACTGCGCATTCCACTCTGGCTTTCAGTGTACAGTCCAGCGCTCCTTTGTCCACGATTGATATTTTAACATCTTCTACATCCAGGCGTTTCAGTGTTTCCATAACTACCTTTTTGATCTGATTGCCAAACTGGTGAATTACCACACTGTCCAGTTCGAAATCAATGCCATTTCCTTCATTCGGCTCAACAGTTACCATGGCATCACTGGATTCCATAGTTCCGGCTACAGCACTTGTCATTATTTTCACTGTGATCAACCTCCTTGTGAAAACTCCTGTCTTTTGTTTCGATCAGGTTTTGTTTTTTGCTGATTCTATTTTACCCCCGATAAAACACTGTGTATAATTGTTAAAACGAATGTGCTTATAACGTAAAGTAATGATCCTGGGGATGAATCATACCAGTCCATATACACCTGAGAATGCCAGAATTGCCAGCACTGCCAGTGCAAGAAAGGAAACTGCAAAAAGCTCCATGAACAGCTTGTTCTGAGGGAATTTTTTTTCAGAATCTTCCTGCTGTGCCACACCGGCCATGATCAGAGCGCCTGTGGTGGAAATCGGTGTGAATCCGGATACAGTTCCGCCGATGACGATTACAGAAACCAGCTCAAGAGCATCTGCACCAAGTCCTGCTGCAAGACCGCTGGCAGTGGGAATCAATGTGGGGAATACCACACCAAGTCCGGAGCTGAAAAATGACATGATACCTGCGGTAACCGCCATGATCATGGATGCAGTCCGTTTTCCCATGACAGACTCCAGTGCAGCGACCATGATATCAATTCCTCCTGATAAAGAAATTACATTCATAAGAATTCCGACACCGAGAACCATAAGAATCACATTCCAGGGAATCGCGCTGATGGCTTTCTTTTCGTCCCCTGCGCCAAAAATGATAAGAGCCGTACCCACCGCAAAACCTGTCAGACCAACATTCCAGGAGAAAAACAGTGCCCCCACTGCGAGAACCAGAAGTCCGGCTATTGACAGCCACTGCTGCATATTAAAACCGGGGAGTTTTTCCTTTTCACCGGATGCTCCTTTTTCCACTTTCCAGCCCTTGTAATATACATAAACCAAAGCTACAACAACCAGCGCAGTAATAGAAAGGGCAATCATAATGGGAACGGTATTGCCGCTCATTCCCTGCTCTTTCATCAATTCACTTACCACTGCACTTTCGGGAGTCAGCGGACTCATTCTTCCTGACATAACACCAAGATCACCTATAATTGCAGCCATAATGGGATTTACACCGGCTGACATGGCAACCGGGATTGCAATGACCGGAATAATTGCCAGAGAAGGAATTGCTCCGGGACCCACTGCACAGATAACAAAGCCAAGAATATACAGTACAAAAGGAATCAGATGGGTTCTTTTTCCAACCAGACCAACCATCTTTCTTGCCAGAAGTTCCAGCGTTCCGTTTCCATTTATAATGGCAAACAGATAGGTGATTCCCACCATCTGAATAAACAGAGAAGAGCTGAAACCGCTGAGAATCTCCTTAGTACTGATATTAAAAATGATGCCGAGAATCATGGAAAAGCCGACACAGAGAATACCTACGTTGCAGTTGCGAATAAAACCGATGGCAATCGCTGCCAGAAGTAAAATTAATGAAATTAATCCAAGATTCATACTTATCCTCCTATCTGAAAGTAATGCAAACCGGACTTTCGGTGGGAATGATTCTTCCTGTATATTCCATCTGACCTTTATCAGAATCCAGTTTCATTTCAACAATGGTATCACTGTCTTCATTTGCAATGTAAAATCGGCTGTAATCCGGATTAAACGTGATAAATCGAGGAGTTAATCCCAGAGAAGGATAGTATCCCAGTTCTGTCATATATCCGGTCTTCTGATCCACACGATATACCACGATGGATTCATGAATACGGTTCGAACCGATCAGAATTTCCCCTTTTTCGTCCAGAATGGAAGCGCTGGCCTGACCTTCACCTGTATAGGTTGCCGGTAAAGACGGCAGATTCTGACGTGCATGCAGCTTACCGTTTACGTCATCAAATTCAAAAAATGTCATTTTGTTGCCTTTTTCATTGATCAGATAAGCATAACAATTGTTGGGATGAATGGCGATATGTCTCGGTTCATCGTACTCCCGTGAACGGAACGTATCGGTTTCGGTCAGGGTGCCGTGAACAGAATCAAAACGGAATACCTTAACCTGTCCGTATCCCTGCAGTCTTCCCTGTGTTACCACAAACAGAAACTCTTTTTTCTGATCCCAGATACACTGATGGGCAAAGGAAATGGTTCCTTCTTTTTTTCCTTCCAGATGCGTGGTATGAACAATTTCTCCCAGAG
The DNA here is from genome assembly GCA_051879215.1 of Lachnospiraceae bacterium. Lineage (GTDB taxonomy): Bacteria > Bacillota > Clostridia > Lachnospirales > Lachnospiraceae > TWA4. The sequence continues at coordinate 8,174 of JBJELP010000060.1, read as the reverse complement.
TGCCGTCTTCTTCTCTCCGAATTACATATACCGCACCGCCCTGTAAAGCTGCCACCACCATAAACTGATTGGTTTTATCCTGGGTAATGAATACCGGATTTTTTCCGCCGATATCAATGGTATTCATATGCTCCAGCGTTCCATTTTCCAGAATCCGATAGCTGCTGACTTTTGTAATGTCACCGTGAACAGAATACAGATACTTTCCTTCCAGATCCAAAGCCTGGTAAGAAGGATTTTCTTCTGTTTTCAGACACTGGATTTCTTTCCATTCTCCTGTGTCAGAAATTTCATACGTTTTTAAGCCTTTTCCTCTTGCATTTCTTTCTCTTGTTGTTCTGCAGCCTACATAAGCATATTTCATATGGGTACCTCCTGATTTTAATGTTTTCCAGCTCTTTGCTTTGTGATTTCAATTGTATCGACTTATTCTGTCAAATTGAACTTCACATAAAGACTGAAAGGGTCATTCCTAAACGGAATGACCCTTTCGGGAATCTTTATTTACTTTTTTCAGATGTTTACGTGATAGTATTCTTCCACCAGAGAAATGAAATCCATGATATCCTGACTATGAAAACATTTTTCAGAAATCATCATCCATACTTTCCTTTTTACCGGCTGATTATTTTTATCATAGATCGGAATCCTCTGCAGTTTTTCCTCATTAATTTTCCAGACGGAACCAAAAAGGTAGGTATTGCCAAGACCATTTTCCACCATCTCAATGGCAATATCAGCATAAGGAACCCGGTGGGTATCACCGGGCAGATTACCAAACTGATTTTTCCACCACTGATAAACGGTCAACTTCACCATGGGATTAAAATAAGATTCAATCAATGGCATATGCGCAATGTCATCCAGCTTCTGATCCCGCTGTGTAATTACATACAGCTCCTCTTCAAAAAGACAGATTTTCTCTCCGATGTAGGGGTAATCACCGCAGATAATTCCGATATCCACGGTACCGTCTGTCAGCTGCTGTATAATCGCATCACTGGAATTGGCCACCGTTTTTATATGAATCCGATTGTATCTGTCCATATATTCCCGCAGCAATGCAGGCATATGCAGTCTCGAAAAAGAATTGGGGACGCCAATTTTCAGCAATTCCTTTGAAGTATTCCTTTCTGAAAAATGCTGTTCGATTTCCTTCAGAAAATCCACCATAATATTCGCCTTGCGAACCAGGTATTGTCCTTCTTCTGTAAAAAGAACCCCCTGACTGCTGCGTTTCACAATTTCCACGTGCCATTCATCCTCAATCGCCCGAATTCTTTTTGTAAGAGCAGACTGCGTCATATACAGAGCTTCTGCAGCCTTTGTCATGCTTCTTTTTTCATGAAGAACAATCAACAATCTCCAGTCACTGTCTTTCAAATGTACCTCCCACAATCATCATCACTGTTTTTGTATTATTTTCTGTGCTCTATGTACTGAATAAAGTCCTCCAGCACTCTGGTTGTTCTTTTATCTTTGGAATAAATAAACCAGGTATTTCTTGTCACAGGTTTTCCCTCCTTATTTTTCAGAGGGGTCAGACACAAATTGTATTCATTCACAAAGTTATCCGGCAAAAAACAGATGGTGTAACCCAGACCTTTATGAACCAGCTGCAAGGCAACGTCGATATACCCAACCACCATTCCGGCAGGCGGCTCTGTACCAAACCAGTTTTTCCACCAGCCATTCAGCAGTTCCAGGGTTCTGTCATTGGTTCTAAAACCAATTCTCTGCATCTGGGACAGTTCATCCAGTTCAACCGGATCCTTTGTCACCAGATACGCTTCATTTTTCCCGATCAATGTCCGGTTAACAGCTCCCTCATAATCTCCCCGGATAAATCCCACATCAATGGAGCCTTCCAGCATTTTCCGAAAGAGAATATTGCTTTGTTCGTTAATAATCTGAAATTCCACGTTGGGATGCTTCATGCGATATTGAATCAGCAAATCTGTCAGCGTATATTTACTGTATGTATAGGAAGAACCAATGGTAATCAATCCTTCTTTACTCTGTTTGAATTGCTCCAGTTCTGTTTTCGTATCTTTCAGAAATTGCAGGTAACGTTCTGCCTGTTTTCCCAGAAATGATCCTTCCGGTGTAAATTCCAGACCCTTAGGTGTTCGGTTTACGATAGTAACCTGAAACTCCTCCTCCATATGCTGAAGCCTTTTGGTAAGGGAAGGCTGCGTAATGTAGAGAAGATTTGCCACCTTTGTCATATTCGGATTCTTATAAAGTTCATACAAGATCTCCCAATCAGAATCTTTCATTATTATTCTCCTCCGTTTTCACGTTCGTATTATATGGAAACATCTTACCATACTTTTCAACGCATCACAATGAAGATAAAAAAATCCCTGTGGTTTTCCTCTCAGGCACACGCAAAAGACAGTCAGTGCACAATAAATTTTTACAATGACTGTCTTATCATTTTTCAGATTTTTTCAGGTTTCAATACCCCATCTATTCCTGAAATAACCCGTTTTCATGATTTTATTTTCTGATTCTACGGATCGTATCCAGCAGATAATCAGTCAGTTCTGCTGCACTGGCATCCTTTGTTTCGGTTGTCAGTACGACTTTACGTTCTGTAACGGTACAGATATCCAGTGCTTCTTCCAGAATATTATTTCTGTCTGCATAACCAATATGGATCATCATCTGGCCCATTGCGCGGATCAGGCTGCAGGGATTTGCATAAGGACCTCTGCCATGGGACATCAGATAAGGAGCCGTACCATGGATTGCTTCAAATAATGCATACTTGTTTCCGATGTTGGAGGAGCATGCATTTCCCAGACCGCCTGCATGTTCCGCTGCGACGTCTGTTACAATATCGCCATACAGATTGGGAAGTACCACCACTTCAATTCCGGCATTAAAATCAGGATCCAGCATTTTTGCACACATGGCATCCACAAGACGTTCCTGAATTTCGATTTCCGGATATGCTTCACCGACTCTTCTGACTGCCTGAATAAAGTTGCCGTCAACAAGTTTTACAATATTTGCTTTTGTTACGATGGTTACATTCTTCTTTCCATTTTTTCTGGCAAATTCAAAGGCTGCTCTTGCAATGCGTTCACTTCCCTGTCTGGTCTGAACCTTAAAGTCCACAGCCAGATCTTCATCTACCTGAATACCCTTATTTCCCCAGAGGTATTCACCTTCAATGTTTTCTCTGAAAAATGTCCAGTCGATGTTTCTATCCGGAATCTTAATGGGACGTACTGCTGCAAAAAGCTCCAGTTCTCTTCGCAGAAGGCTGTTTGCACTAACCAGGTTGGGAAGACCGTCTCCGGCTCTGGGAGTTACCATGGGACCCTTTACCAGAACATCACATTTTTTGATTTCCTCCAGAATATCTGCAGGAAGGCTTTCCATTTTCTCAACACGATTTTCAATGGTCATACCTTCAATGGTACGGATTTCGATCTTGCCGGCGGCAATCTCATCCTTCAGGAGTTCATTTACAACGCGAAGGGCCTGTTCCATCAGAATTGGTCCTACACCATCACCGGGGAGAATTCCCACAACAATCTGTTCTTTTTTAGAAAAATCAGTGATTTCGGAGCCGGTTTTCATCCGTTCAATGCGTCCATATTCGTCTTCAATTAATTGGCCAAACTTTTCCTGAGCAATTTTTGTGTTTTCCTGTCTGCTTTCTCTCATATCAATATCCCTCTCTTTCCTTAATTCTTCTTAGTTTTCCTGTTCCTCCAGCTGCTTTTTCAGATATCTCAGCTGACCGCCGCTTAATACAACCTGAACTTCATTGTCAGAAAGATCCAGTTTTACGCTAAAGGAAACACCTTTTGTTTTATTGGTTACGGTTACTTTTCTGGTGGGGATCTGATCCAGCAGCTGATTGATTTCCAGTTCATCGCCCTGTTCAATCAGATCATAGGAAGCGGGATCCTCAAATAACATGGGAATAATACCATGATTTACCAGATTTCCTTTATGAATTCTTGCAATGCTCTTTGCAATGACGCATTTTACGCCCAGATACATGGGATTGATTGCTGCATGTTCTCTGGAAGAGCCCTGTCCGTAGTTTTCTCCGCCCACAATGATGCTGCTTCCCAGTTCTTTTGCCCGGGCTGCAAAATCAGGTGCATAACGATGGTAGCAGTACTGGGACATCAGCGGAATATTGGAGCGCATGCTGGAGAATTCTGCACTGGCCGGTGTAATATCATCGGTAGATACATTGTCCAGTGTTTTCAGGCTGACCGGTACACAAAGATGCTGTTCGGGCGCTTCCGGAACCGGCAGGAATTTGATGTTCGGTCCCTTTACGATCTCTACCTTTTTCGCCTCTTCTTCCGGAAGAGGTTTGATAATCATGGAATCATCCACCAGATAGGTTTCCGGTTCTTTCACCTCAGCCAGTTTTACGATCTCTTCGCCCATAATTTCTGCTGCAGTTGCAAAGGTTCCTTTGATGGCTGTTGCCGCAGCACTTTCGGGACTTACCAGATAGATTTCTGCTGTGGGATTTCCTGCACGGCCCTTGAAATTACGGTTGGAGGTACGAACAGCTACACCTTTGGTCGCGGGAGTCTGTCCGATGGCACAGCAGGGACCGCAGGAAATTTCAAGCATACGTACACCTGCTTCCAGAAGGATATCAACATATCCGTCTCTTAACAGTTCTCTGTAAGTCTGCTTGGATGCCACTGCACAGGTACAGCTTACATTTTCATTTACATGATGACCTTTGAATACCAGTGCAGCCTTTGCCACGTCAGCATAGCTGGCATTGGTACAGCTTCCGATAAATACCTGCTGAACCGGTTTTTTGGGGACATCCTTCAGAGGCATTACGTTGTCAGGCTGATGAGGACAGGAAATCAGGGGTTCCAGCTCACTTAAATTGATTTCAATTACTTCATCATATTCTGCGTCTTCATCGGGAAGTAATTCCACATACTCTTCTTCTCTTCCCTGCGCCTTCATAAATTTCCGAACCTGTTCATCTGCAGGGAAAATAGAAGTGGTGGCTCCCAGTTCTGCTCCCATATTGGAAATAGTTGCTCTGGCAGGTACTTCCAGCGCTGCTGCACCGGAACCTGTGTATTCATACACATTTCCAAGACCGCCTTTGATACTTACACGGCGAAGCATCTCCAGAATAATTTCCTTTGCATTGCAGCCGGGCTTTAATTCGCCTGTCAGTTTAACATTGATAATTCTGGGCATTTTCAGACGCATGGGTACACCGGTCATGGCTGTTGCCACATCCATACCGCCCACACCGATACACAGCATACCGATGGAGCCGCCGTGAGGGGTGTGGCTGTCTCCGCCCATGCTGACTTTACCGGGTGCTCCAAATCTGGATACATGTACTGTATGGCAGATTCCATTGCCGGGTCTGGATACATGAACACCAAAACGCTTTGCAGCTGACTGCAGATATATGTGATCATCAGGTGTCATATTGTTTACATATAACAGGTTGTGATCCAGATAACTTACACTGCATTCAGTACGGATTCTGTCCAGTCCGATTGCTTCAAAAGCCAGATAAGTCATAACCGCATTAATATCATGCGTTAATGTCTGATCCACTTTAATAAATACTTCTTCTCCGGGTACCATACTTCCGGATACATAATGTGATTCAATAATTTTTCTTGTCAGTGATTTTCCCACCTTAAGATCCTCCTTATATGTTTTATGCCAGTTCATTTCTCAGCTAAACCGCTGCAGATTCAGCTTATGCTGTAATTATATTCTGCTTAAAAAAAATAAGAAAATGATATAATATAATGGTGTTATTCCCAAAATGAATGTGTGAAATCAACCCTGTTTTTCTTCCATATAGCGAATCATGGCCTCCGCTGCTTTTTTTGCACCTTCAACCGCATGTACAACCGTTTTGGAACCATGTACCACATCTCCGGCTGCAAATACACCGGGTCTTGTGGTCATTCCTGTTTCATCCACCAGCAGCAGTCCATTCTCAGAACCCTCCAGACCGGCAGTAGTTCGAATCAGTTTCCGCCGGGGCCCCTGGCTCACGGAAATAATAACGGAATCTGCCTCAACCTGCTCCAGTTCCTCCTGATATCCGATTACTCTGTCATTTTCATCGAAAATCGCAGACCGGAATACAGGTCCTTCTTCTGTGATTTTTTCAATTGCCTTTCCAAACACAAATTCAGCCCCGTCCAGTCGGGCATACGATACTTCATTGGAGCTGGCTGCAATCTGTTTTCCCCTTGCATAAAGGGAAATATGCTGAGCGCCATGTCTTAAGGCTGTTCTGGCCACATCCATGGCCGCGTTGCCCATACCGATAATGGCCACCCGTTCTCCCAGATTATAGGCTGACGGATTTGCCAGATAATCAATGCCAAAATGCACATTACCCAGGCATTCTCCGTGAATGCCCAGATTTTTCGGTTTCCAGGTTCCGGTTCCTACGAATACACTGGAATAACCATCACGGAATAGATCATCGATTTTTAATACGGCACCTATGGTTGTATTGGGACGGATCTGGATTCCCAGCTTCACCATCAATTTTTTGTAACGTTCCAGAACCGACTTGGGAAGGCGGAATTCTGGAATTCCATACTGCATGATTCCACCGATTTTATCCTTCCATTCAAAAACAGTAACATCATACCCGCGTTTTGCCAGTTCAATGGAGACAGTCATCCCTGCAGGACCTGCACCGATTACAGCCACTTTTTTATTCTTTTTCTCTTCCGGCATAAGTTTCATTCGGTCCAGATAGGTATCGGATATATAATTTTCAATACTGGAAAAGTGAACCGGATTTCCTTTTTTTCCCAATACACAATGACCTGCACACTGCATTTCATGATTGCATACAGTGGAACAGATCGCAGACAACGGATTGTTGTCAAATAATTCCTTTCCCGCTTCCATGATTTTGTTTTCACGGAACAGCTGAATAATGTGCGGAATTGCCGTATGCACCGGACATCCCTGCTGACACATGGGTTTCTTGCAATTCAAACAACGGTTTGCTTCATCAATAATATGTAATGCCATAATATCCTCCAATCTCTGGCTGAGATAAACGCTCCGCAAGCGTCGATTTAAATGTTACGGCAATTTTACAATTATTCTCGAAGTATATATAATGGTAAAAAGGAATGTACTTATAATTATTTTCTATGGATTTCCATTTGCAATCTTTTCTTTCATTTCAAAAAACATTGTCACCAGCTTATTCCCTTTCACAATACATATATTCATTTTTATTATTATTTTTTTAAGGTTTGCTTTTATATAATGGCATCATACATAATCTTGTGCGCACAAAATCAAATAATATGTATTTACGAGGAGGAAAAATGACAAAAGAAACACAAACCCAAAAAGGAATGAATGGATTAAAGCTGTACGGTGCACCATGGTATATTACTCTTATCGGATGTATTGTTGTCATCCTTTCTGCCAGTCTTGGTGTTTTATCCGTAGATTTCGCCAGCATTATGGTACTGATTATCGCGTATGGTATTATCTTTTTTGAAGTTGGCGAAAGACTTCCGATCTGGAACACCTATATCGGCGGCGGTGTGCTTGCTGCATTTTTCGGCACAGCTATTATTCGTCAGCTGGGCCTGATACCGGAAATTTATCTTGAACCAATCAACGAATTCATCGGTGGAGATACGATCAATTTCACATCTCTCTGGATCATTGTACTGATTACCGGTTCTGTATTGTCTCTGGAGAAAAAAATATTACTGAAATCCTTTGCAGGTTATTTTCCGGCAATACTGGGTGGTCTTGCTGCCGCCATGGGATTTGGTGTTGTCGCAGGCCTTTTCTTCCACATTTCCCCTGTTGATATTATATTAAAATATGTTCTTCCGGTTATGGGCGGCGGCAATGGTGCCGGAGCAGTACCCATGTCGGAAATTTATGAAAAAATCACAGGTGAATCGGCTGTCAGCTACTACGCTTTCGCCATCATCATTTTAACGATTGCTAATGTTATGTCCATCCTTGCCGGCGCTTTATTAAATACACTGGGCGAAAAAATTCCTGCTCTGACCGGCGATAAAAAGACACTGCTCAGAAGCAGTGAGTTTGATGTCACAGATGCGAAAGAAGAAACACCTACATTTTCCGATATGTGCGGTGCGCTGATCGTCATCTTCGGCAGTTACGCTGTA
>JBJELP010000059.1:9062-16110 GCA_051879215.1 Lachnospiraceae bacterium | reverse complement strand
ATTTTACCTGATTTCTGAATCGGTTACAAGAAGATTTTCCGACTATTTTCCGACTATAGAATGTTTTTCCGCTGTTTACCGAAGCATCACCCAGATGCAGGGACGAACACCGATTTCCGTCTGAGCAATATTCAGACCGATATCATAGATGGAACCATCCATGTATACACACTCCGCAGACAGAACATTGTGGCCCATGGTTCTGGTCCACCACCATTCATCCAGGCCGCGGTCTTCCGGGTTGGGCAGATAGTGTTCAATTTCATCATGATTGAAAACAAATGCCTTATCCATCGTTTTTGGACCACAGTCTGTTGACCACTCCCGGTTTTTCGGATTGTCTCTTCTGGTTGCAAAAATGGACATCCGCTCCTTTAATGTAAATGCCTGATTCAGGAAATCCTGATTCAGCCATCTGCGGAGTGTGCATTTTTCCCAGTTGATATTATCACGTTCTTTGTTGAATGCTCTGTTTGTGATGATATCTTCTGCAAATAAAAGACGGATTTTTCCGTTCTCTTCCAGAACCTTCCAGCGAATGGGTTTGCCTTCAAATTTACCAAAGGTTACCACATTGCCTAAACTGAATTCAATCATGGTATCTGTCTTCTTTGCGTATGCAGCAGATTCTTTGTAACCATCCAGCTGATGAAAAATTGCATTTGCTTTTTTGATTTTTTCAATGTCATTGACATGATAATAGATTGTTTTTGCTTCCTCATAAAGTGTTTCCATTTCTTCTGCTGTCATATTAATTGTTTCTTCCATTGTAGTTCCTCCCATTTGCTTTCCATTCATTATTTTAGTACGTTACGTTATGCCTCTTCAATCGGCAATGCATTCATCCGATTGGATGAATGTCTTTCTGCCGCGTTATTATTTCCTTGTTAAAACAATAACATACTTATCTGCATCTGCATATCAACAAAAAAAGTAAGGGGGTATCCGTTTTGTTGATACCCTGACAAACGAAGAAATATCAATGGCATACCGTTTCTTTTTCTGGTAAACTATCTATAATCAAATGGAATATGGATAAGATGTGACTATGGATACGGTCTGGAAGCAGACATTTTCAATTAATATGGATGGGAGAATTTTACTATGGATATGAATCAGCTTTATTGTTTTCGGGAAATCTGCCGCTGCGGCAGTATGGCACAGGCAGCCCGCAATCTTTATCATTCCACGCAGAATCTGAGCCGTATTGTCAAAGCACTGGAAGAAGAACTGGGGGTTGTGCTTTTCTTTCGGTTTTCCTCCGGTGTGGAACTGACCGAAAGCGGTCTCTGTCTTTTGGATTATGCGGAAACAATTCTGGAGCAAAACAATCTGCTTATGAAAGAACTGAAACTGATTCAGGAAAACCATCTGGGCGAGGTCAGTCTTCTTTCCGCCTTCGGTGTACTGCGCCTCGTCAAACCAGAATCCATTCTGGAGTTTCAGAGAGAAAATCCGTCCATTCCCCTTCGATACAGGGAAGGACCGGATTGTGAAATTGAAAAACTGTTTGATCAGAAAAATGGAAATGTGGCTTTTTCCATTGCTCCTTTTGAAAAAGGCAAATATGATGTGATGCCGCTTGCCTCATTTCCCATCAGCATGATCGTACATAAAGATCATCCCATGGCCAAAAGAGACTATGTCTACCTGGAGGATCTGATGGAAAATGATGTCTATCTGGAAAGCGACGCATTTAAAATTCATCATATTATTAAAGATGCCTGCAATAAACGTGGCTTCCAGCCGGATATCGTTTTCCAGACCAGCGGGTTCAGTCTCTGCCGGAGCGTCGTTTCCAGAGGCAGCGGTATTTCTGTTGTTGTAGATGATATTTATCATGAAATGCAGGATCCCAATGTGGTGAAAATCCCCTTTCATCCGGATGAAGATCTTCACTGGGATGTCTGTATGATTACCCGAAGCGGAGAAGTCGTAAACGAATCCGTTCAGCTTTTCCAGAAATTCGTCAAAAAAAGACTGCTGTTGGAATAAACCCTTTTTTAGTTGCTTAAAGAAGCCCTGCCTTTGTCATGGGCTTCTTTATCTGTCTTCCGATCAAAATCCCCAGAACTGTAATCACAATATCCTTGGGAATAAATGCTGCAAACGAATAAATCATAATGGCCGACAGTGTTTTTTCACTGGATAAAAATGCCCACTGCACAGCCCCGATGAACTCCACAATCATCAGCCCCGTTACCGCAAGAACCAGTTCGGATACCAGACTCAGTCCTTTCTTCTCCGGAAATGGATGAATCCCGCAAAAAACAGCCATAATCGGCCAGGAAAGGATATAGCCGCCTGTCAATCCCACCAGAGACTGAATACCGCCTGTAAAATTGTGGAAAACCGGAAGACCCGCTGCTCCCACCAGTATATAGATCAGAACTGCAAAAAATCCCAGCTTCCATCCGAGAATTGCTCCAATCAGTGCAATCCCGAATACCTGAATGGTAATCGGAACACCACCGGGCATGGGAATCGATAACTGGGAAATCACTGCCATAATGGCGGCGAACATACCCGCCAGAACCAGATTCTGTGTGGTAAATAACTTTCCTTTTTCTTTTGAATCCTTCATATCTGTTTCCATCCTTCCTGTTCAGATTATATGATCTTCTTTCGCTCTGAACAACGCCCTTATGGTATCATATTGCGTTTTAATTGTAAACTATTTTTTATTAAAAGGTTAACAATTGTTTTTTAAATAAATCCTCCTTTTACAGAATACTTTCCATATTCTGCAAAAAGAGGATTCAGAAATTGTCTGCTATTTCACTGTAAAACGATATATGGTTTCCCGATCATACACATTTCCTGCTTTCAGCACAGGTGCCTCAAAACCGGGACAGTGTACTGCATTCGGGATAAACTGGGTTTCCATACAAAAGGCATGACGGATTCCGTATTCTGCCCCGCCCTTTCCTTTCGGAAGATCCGTCAGGAAATTGCCGGTATAAAGCTGCATACCCGGCATATCGGAGCAAACCTCCAGACAAATACCGGTTTCTTCACAATACGCAGCGGCAAAGGAACGCATACCATATCCACGGATGATGTAATTGTGATCATATCCGCCTGCCAGGACGATCTGATCGTAATCACAGTCCCAGTCTTCCTGCAAAGGACGGAAGGTGTTTAAATCCATGGGTGTGTTTTTAACCGGAAGAATCCGTCCATCCGGTGCATTGTTGGAAGCCATGGGTGTAAAATAATCGGAATGAACACATACCTGCTGTGCACCTACTTCACCGGATGCATGTCCGGCCAGATTAAAATAGGCATGGTTGGACAGATTACAAAGGGTTGTCTGATCACATACCGCACGATAATGAAGGGACAGAGCACCATCTTTCAGGCGATAGGTCACTTCTGCCTTTAACTTGCCGGGATATCCTTCTTCACCGGATGCACTGACGCAGGAAAGCTTCAGCCCCTCTTCTGTAATTTCTGCATCCCATACTTTCTGATCAAAACCAGCAAAACCTCCATGGAGCTGACAAGGGCCGCCATTGCAGGCAAGTCTTACTTCTTTTTCATCAATCCAAAATGGTCTGTCTGCAATCCGGTTGGCACATCTTCCCAACAGAGCGCCAATGTAACATGCCTGATTCTCATAATCTTCCACCCGGTCAAATCCAAGCAGTACATCCACGGGATTTCCATTCCGGTCATTAACAATCATAGACTGGAGAATTCCTCCATAGGTAAGCACCGCTGCACTGCAGTCTCCGTCCTGCAGAAGATAACGTTTCACCGGGATCTTATTTTTTGTCAAACCAAATAATTCTTCTGTAATCTGCATTCTGATCCTCCATGAGTATATTTAAACACATATAATCACTTTTATTAATAATTTGTATTACTTATATCTCTCTCCTGAATCAATTCTGTGATATTCCAAAGAAGGACAGACATCTACCTTACAATCTGCCTCTTTCTTTCTGCTACCTTTCTGTCACCGTAAAATACGAATTCATACAAATGATTATATCCACCTGTGTGTGCTGAAAATGCTGCAGTATGGTTATAACAGCTGCTGCAGATTTTCTTTTGCCTGACGAATCCGGTCAATATCTTCCTCTGTCACCCGGTCAAGCTTCAATTTGGAAAGCTGTTTCTGTACTTCCTTGTATGCTGCCTTCAGCTGTTTTTTCTGGCTCCAGTTCAGCTCTTTCGCTTCATTCTTCAGTTTCATCTGGGCATCTGCCACTGCCTTTGCCGCCTCATCACGCATGGCAACGGCATCCCGGCGGACCGTATCCATGCTGGCATACATCTGCGATTCCCGGATTGCTTCGTCGATTTCCTGATCTGACATTCTTTCATCCGAAGTAATCACCACTGACTGTTCCTGTCCGGTCCCCAGATCTTTTGCGGATACTTTCAGAATACCATTGGTATCGATGTCAAAGGTAACTTCAATCTGCGGTACGCCGGCAGGGGCTCTGCGAATACCGGAAAGCTTAAACTTGCCGATGGTTTTATTATCCTTTGCCATGGCCCGCTCACCCTGAAGAACATGAATATCCACCGCCGTCTGGAAAGGAGCCGCTGTGGAGAAAATTCTGGAAAAACGAGTGGGAATCGGGCTGTTTCGTTCAATCAATCTCGTAGCCACACCGCCCACCGTTTCAATGGACAGACTGAGAGGTGTTACATCCATCAGAAGAAGCTGATGACCTGTCTCACCGGAGGTAAGTCCGCCTCCGCTCAGATTGCTGCCCAGAATGGCTGCACCCTGTGCCACACATTCATCCGGATTGATATTTCTGGAAGGTTCTTTTCCTGTCAGCATACGGACCTTCTCCTGAACAGCAGGAATTCTGGTGGATCCGCCAACAAGCAGTACCAGACCAAGATCAGCCGGAGTCACACCTGCATCGGAAAGAGCCCGCTTCACCGGTTTTTCCGTTTCATTGATCAGATCTGTAATCAGTTCATTGAATACTCTTCTTGAAAGTGTCATGTCCAGATGAAGCGGTTCCCCGTTTTTCTGGGTCAGATATGGAAGCACAATCTGTGCCGTTTCGGATGCAGAAAGTTCCTTTTTCGCCTGTTCCGCCGCCTCTCTGACCCGCTGAATGGCAGAAAAGTCCCCGCGCAGATCAACCTGCTGCTCCTGTTTAAAATTCTCCACAATCCAATCGACGATTCGATCATCAAAATCATCACCACCCAGATGATTATTACCGGATGTGGACAATACCTCAATCACACCATCACTGATTTCAATAATGGACACATCAAAGGTACCGCCGCCCAGGTCATACACCATAACCTTCTGAGATTCCCCATGATCCAGACCATAGGACAATGCCGCACTGGTGGGTTCATTGATGATACGAAGTACGTTCAAACCGGCAATTTTTCCAGCATCCTTCGTTGCCTGTCTCTGAATATCATTAAAATACGCCGGTACCGTAATCACTGCATCGGTCACCGGTTCTCCGAGAAATGCCTCTGCTTCCTGCTTCATCTGCTGCAGAATCAATGCACTGATGGTCTGAGGCTTATATACTGTACTGTCAATCTGAATGGTCCAGTCACTTCCCATATACCGCTTTACAGAACTGATCGTGCGATCCGGATTGGTAATTGCCTGACGTTTTGCAGGTTCTCCCACCAGACGTTCTCCATTTCTGGTAAAGGCAACCACACTGGGTGTTGTCCGCCCGCCGGTTGCAGCCGGAATAATAACCGGCGTATTATTTTCCACCACGGATACACAACTGTTCGTTGTTCCAAGATCAATACCTATTACTTTACCCATTTTTCCCTCCGTCTTTCCATACTGTTCAGAGCAAGCAGTAACCATTTTTGATATACAGTAGTATATACCATATCTCAGAAATGTCCATCTGTTTTTTCACAATTGCATACAGGTTCATTTTATGTTACAGTAAAATCACTGTTTCAATCCACGCCCGGTAATATTATCGGAGTGCGACGTGCAACATAAGTTCGCTTGAAAAGGAAGGAGTCTGAACATGATAAGTCCTTTTGTAAATCTGAATCAGATGTCCTCTGATTCAACACTGTATCACTACACGGGAATCGGAGGAACCCACGGGATTCTGCAGAACAAATTCATCCGGGCAACCAAAAGTGATTTTCTGAACGATTCCAATGAGGTCCGTTATATCCTCACCATTGCCCAGGAAGTCATCCATGATGTAACAAACCCTGTCTGGCAGTCCATACTGCAGACCGGATTTGACTGGGCATCCATGGCCATGAAACGTCTGCATTACTACGTACTGTCCTTTTCCACAGAACCCGACAGTCTCACACTGTGGTCTGAATTCGGAGACAATACCGGATACAATATGGAATTCCAAAGCGGTGAGTTATTGAAACGGATCAGCAAGTATCGCCCCATTGCCTATCACGGATTCGTTATATATGATAAAAATCTGCAGAAAGAACTGCTCCGAAAACTGATTTATATGGATATTCCCGCTTCTCTGGGAGAAAGTTTTCATGATATTATGGAACACTGTGTTGAATCCATGAATCATGAACACTTTGACCATCTCTGCCGCTATGTGGAACAGTCTCTGCTGATCTATGCCCTCTTTTTCAAGCAGGAAGAATTTGCCCCGGAAAAAGAATATCGCATGGTATTTGAAGAAAACGATCTGAATCAGGTTCTCTTTCGGGAAAAAGACGGCTTTCTGCTGCCGTATATTTCTGTCAGGATCGCTTCTGATCTGGAAGAAGTCCCTCTGAAAAGCATCACCGTTGCACCGAAAAATCATATTGATCTGGCAAAAAACGGCATGATGCTCTATCTGCAAAGCCTTGGATATGAAGTTCCGGTGCGTTTATCCGGTATCAAACTTCGCTACTGACACGAAATGTAAACCTTTATATATAATTGCTTCATCCGTTTGTATCAACAGAATGAAACAAATCCCCCCTCATAATCGTCTGTATATCTGTGTTTTACAGAATACCGAACATAGTGAGGGGGTTCCATATGCTGAAATCAGTATATATATCAGTACATTATTCCAAACGACAGCTGCAAAATGTATATGCA
>JBJELP010000059.1:0-8962 GCA_051879215.1 Lachnospiraceae bacterium | reverse complement strand
ATCAGTATATATATCAGTACATTATTCCAAACGACAGCTGCAAAATGTATATGCAGACCGATTCCACGGTACGGATCTTATGCATGAATCTCCGTTTCGACCACACATTCATTTTTAATGCGTCCCACCAGATACTGCAATGCATCCACTACATGGGGGCGGATATCTCCTCCGATCAATACATACATAATATCATCTCCCACCTGAAGTTCTCCCTGATTCAGCCAGACTCTGATATAGAAAATGCCGTCCATCCGGTAGGTTTCTTCCATAATTGCATTGACCTTTTCTTCCTCATAGGAAAACTGCATACCGGTAACCGGCAGGGTATCCTCCGCTCCATGGCGTACTTTAGCCTTTGCAGTACCTCGTACCACCCCATTGTGTGTCAGATACATCCCCACCTTAGGTGCACTTTCATGTGCTTTTGCTTCCTTTAACCACTGATCCATGGAAGGAATCTGTTTGCCTGTATCCATTATAAATCCCCTTTCTTAGAATGATCCTGGTTTCATCTTATCAAACTAGCTCTTTTTCCCCTTCGTTTGCTTCTTCCATCCTGACCTGCTGCTCCGGCAGTTCATCTCTGAATGCAACCAGAAGCACAGACTGAGACCAGTTGATGGAAACAGAAGCATGCTTCTGTTTTTTCTCAGCCTCTTCCCGGAAAATTACGAGCATTTCTTCCAGTACAGCTCTGGTCAGATAACTGCCTCGCCAGTGGAACAGCAGCATCTTTCCCTTTTTCACAGCCTGTGCCGACCGCTTTCTGACATCTTCCATTTTTGTAAAAGAAATCTTCTTTTCTTTATAATAAAAATGATCTCCGTCATTACATGCCGGTATTTTCCAGATCACCGGTTCATGGTCTCTGAAAATCTGTTTATCCGACAGCATAAAATAATCATAGCGGATGATTGCATCTGACGATAAGGTATTGTCAAAAGTTGCATCGAAATGATAATATTGTCCGCCGATTCTGACAATATTCCATGCATGCCGGTACTTGATTCCCTTTTCCGGATTATTTTCCGACAAAGCGATAATACACCAGATTCCCAGAGCATCACACAGAACTTTGACCGCCTTGGAAATTCCCTCACAGACGGCCACTCCTTGTCCCAGAGAACCGATAATTTCATGGGAATATGCCTTTTTCAGCTTATCATAACGGATATTCCGGCAGATAAAATCATGTATATAAAGCAGTTTTTCTTTTTCACTAAACTTCATGGCCGGTCTGGCCAGCTTTTCCACCCTGCTTTTCAATGCTTTCTGATGCTCCTGAATCTTCTTTTTTTCAAACAGATATTCCGGGATCACCTCTGCATTGCCGCTGTCCTGATAAAACTTGTAACGAAATGTTACGGAATAAAAAATTTCCGGATAATCCATGCGAAGCAGAAAATAAATATTGGATAAATCCCGTCCGTCCAGCAATGGAACCTGGAAAGATGGAGCCAGTTTCTGCAATCCTGATTTCATGGCATGATAGCAGGATTGTCCTGCTTTTGATAATTGATTATAATAATATGGTTCTGTCATAGATCACCACAATTTGGTAAATACATAATAATTGTCAATAGTTTCCATAAATGCACGTGAAAATGCTTTATTACTGCAGTTCTTTTTAGCCAATAAAACCATATTTGTTGTAATTGGTTTTTCCAGAGGAATATAAACAACATTTGCCATCGGTCGCAGTTCCACACTGGGGTACCCCACAAAAATGTATTTGTGCTGATTTAAAGCTAACTGGCAGCTGGTCTCCAATGTCGCAGTACGGCTCACTTTTTTCAACTTATGTCCCATTTTTTCAAGTATACGTTCACTTTCTGTGGGCTGAGACGGTACACCTGTGAAGAGCAGCATAGGGAGATTTTCCAGAACACTCATTGGAATTCTGTCATACTTTACCAACTCATCAGTTTTTGGAACCTGAACACATAATTCATCTTCATACAGAAAAAAACAATTATAATATGCGCTGGTTTTCTTCTGAAGAAGATCCATCTTCTCAGATGTAGCATTATGTATAATAAAATCAGGCTTATACTCTGTCTGATCCAGCTCTTCAAGTATTTTCTGTATTTCAAGATTTCCTTTTTTATCAATCTGAATCGGAGTTTCCTGAAAATCATTATATAAAATATTTACTGCGGCAATTGTTATGGCTTCCATGACTGCACAACTGGTAATAGACACCGGCAGTTTACTTTCTGTAATGGATGCAACATGAAAATACTGATTCAGTGCATCAATATCTTCAAGAATCTTTGAAACCAGTGCATATGCCTTTTCGCCTTCATTTGTCAGCTGTATTCCTGTTCTGAAACGATCATACAATTTTGTATTCCATTCCTTTTCCAATTGAATCATTGCCTTGCTTGCATTTTGCGGAGAAGTAAACAACGCTTCACTGGCCTTTCTGACAGAACCGGTTTCGGCTATTTTCTGAAATAGGTATAACTGCTCCAGACGCATCTTCATACCTCGCTTTTATTTTTCATCTGATTTTATCTGAATGCAAATTATGATCAACTAAAAAATATCGAATTCAGCAGCTATTCATTTTCATTTTTCAATGAATAATCATTTTTATTTTATCATTTATCCACATATGTGTCAATTTTCAGTTTACACATACAAGGATTTCATCAATTATCAACTGCTTTACGATTGTTACCATTTCGTATAAAATTTACCCATAAACAACGAAACTGCAGGTCTTCAGAAGCTTTTTCCATCTGAAAACACCTGTAAATAATTCACATTTACAGTTCATGGAAAATATCATAATGCGCGCAGTATTGAAATGAACAGAAAAAGGAGAATACCTAATGAGTAAAAATATAAAATATTATATTAATAGTATTATTACTGTACTATTTATGGCAGCATTTCGTTTTATCCCGCCTTTTGGCTCTATGACAGAATTGGGAATGACAATTCTTGGCATTTTCCTTGGTGCATTATACGGATGGATTACATGTGATATGATCTGGCCCAGTGTACTTGCATTAACTTTTCTCGGTTTTACCGGATATATGGAAAATGTTGCACAAGTATTTACAGCAACCATCAGCAATCCTACTGTTCAGTTAATCTTATGGTTACTAGTATTTGCAGCTCTCCTTACAACTACAGGAATTTCCAAACAATTCGTAAACAGACTGGTCAGTTCAAAACTGTGTAAAGGTCATCCCTGGATTCTCTCATTATTCATCTGTCTTTCTGTTATGATCTGTGCATCATTCGGTGCTGGATTTGCAGCGATTCTGATCTGCTGGTCACTGGTCTATACCATCAGCTCACAGGTTGGTTATACACCAAAAGACAGATGGCCCAAATTGATGATTTGTTCAATTGTCTTTTTCAATGCTTTAGGTGCATTAATGCTTCCTTTCCAGGCAGGTGTTGCAGCAATCTTTGGTTACCTTGCAAACGCTTCCGGCGGTACATATGCTTCCTATGATTATGGACAGTATCTTTGTTTCAGCATCGTATTTGTAGTTTCCACCACAATCCTGTATTTCTTTGTATGCAAAGTAATAATTCGCCCCGATGTCAGTAAACTTCAGACAGGAATCGATATAGGGGAAATCGAACCCTTTAATGCAAAACAAAAACTAGCAATTGCTGCATTACTGGCGCTGATTCTTTTTACTATTGTTCCGAGTTTACTTCCGGCAGGACCGATCAAAGCGTTCCTTCTTAAAACCGGCACCTGTGCAATTGTATTATTACTGATCTCATTTGTAACTTTCCTGCGTGATAAAAACGGTAAACCCTTCTTCACATTTAAAGAACTTGCAAATGGCGGTATCATGTGGCCTATGCTCTTTATGGTAGCTACAGCAACAACTGTTGGCGGTGCACTTGCATCCGGTGATACAGGTTTTACCGGAACAATCATGGGGCTCTTCTCTCCTGTTTTTGAAAGCTCTAGCCCTTACATGTTCTCAGTTGTGATTATCATTGCTACTCTTTGCCTTACTAATGTAATTAATAACTCCGTTGCAAGTGCAATTATGGTTCCGGTTATGTTCCCTTTTGCTCAGCAGTTTGGTGTTAATCCGATGATGATGACAGCTCTGATCTGCTTCACCGCAAACTGCGGTCTTCTGTTGCCATGTGCAAGTCCTGCAGGTGCAATGCTTCATGGTAATAAGGAATGGGTAAATACCAAAGAAGTAGTATTACATTCCCTTCTTTTCATTGCCTGTCTGCTCATTGTCGGCAGTGTAATCGGTATTCCCTTCGGAAACATTATTTTCAAATAAAAAACCCTGACTAAAATAATCCACTTGTACAAACAGTCATGTTCGCATATAGGATTTGACATTGCCTTCACATTATCTGGTAAAATAATTAATTAGTATGGAGATTATCATGAGTATTACATATAAAGACGAAATTGTATATGAAAACGGACACATTATTTTAAACAGACCCATTACACCCAAAGAAAACTTTATCAGAGCAGTCAGACACGAAAACCCCATGTGGATTCCAATGCGTTCTGATGGAATCAATTTCACTCCGAGTATCTATCCAGATAACGTAGCACGTGCTTTTGTTATTGAAGGAAAAAAATACGATGGTCCTGTTGGCGGTGAAGATATTTTCGGTGTAAAATGGACATTTATTGAAACTGTTGGCGGTTCTATGGTTGAACCAGGTTCTCCTTTCCTGGAAGATATCGCAGATTGGAAAAGCAAAGTTGTATTTCCTGATCTGGATTCATGGGACTGGGAAAAAAGTGCTGAAGAAAACCGGGAATTTTTAAAGACCGATAAATATGTTCTGGCATGGATATTTAACGGAATGTTTGAACGCCTGATTTCATTTCTTGATTTTGAAAATGCTGCAGTAGCTCTTATTGATGAAGATCAGGAAGAAGATGTTCGCGAGTTTTTCCAGGCCCTTACCGATTTCTATAAAAAGCTGATTGATAAATTTGATCAGTATTATAACATCGACGGTATATACTTCCACGATGACTGGGGTTCGCAGAGAGCACCTTTCTTCTCACTCAATACCTGTCGGGAAATGTTAGTTCCATATATCAAGCAGCTTGTTGATCACTGCCATTCCAAAAATCTGATTTTTGAATTACACTGTTGTGGAATGAATGAACCTCTTGTTCCTGCCATGATTGAAGCAGGTATTGACGCATGGTGCGGTCAGCCTCTTAACAATAAGCAAATGCTGGTAGAAACCTATGGTGATCAGATTCTGATCGGTGTCCATGATCCTTTTATGAAAGAGCCTGTTCCGGAATCAGATGAAAAATTACAGGAAATGGTTAATAATTATCTGGATCCATATTCTTCTGATTACAAAAACAGACCTATGTTTATTGCAAATCTGAAAGCAACTGAACGAACCATTGCAGAATATTATAGATTCGGACGTGAATTATGCTCAAAATAAAATAATCAAACAATTCAACATATACCCGTAGTTTTAAACCTCTAAACAGATGTAAAATATACACCGTTTAGAGGTTTATTTTTCCACAGTTTTTAATTAATTCATCCAGGATACACATTTTTTTCTACATCATACACTATAAAATGCGCTTTTCATTCTAGATCAGCTCCCACTCCGAAAGCAGGAAAATCCATTCTCTCCCTGCAGATTCACATCCATCCGAATCAGGTCTGTAAAAAGAATCATTGCCTGTTTTTATAATCTTCCTTTATCTTTCTGCTCCAGTCTGAACGAAGCTTTTTTTCCTTTCTGACGCTGCATAAGGCATCTGAAACCGTATTGTAGGCAACTGCCGTACCGACACTGTCTGCATGATAGTTAACAGAACAGTCTTCACTGATGCCGAAATGAGCAGCAGTTTCCACTGCATCGATATTGGCACCGATAAACAGAAACTCCCATCCATCCTCCGCTTTTCTGCGCTCGATCATCTTCTTTACCTCGCTGCTTCCGTAATGATGGCTGGCATTCTCCTGACCGTCTGTCATGATCACAAACATGGTATGCTCCGGTATATCCTCTTTTCTTGCGTACTTATGAATTGTACCGATATGACGGATTGCAGAACCGATGGCATCCAGCAAGGCAGTACAACCTCTAACCGAATAATCCTTTTCTGTCATCGGTTTGATGTCCTTCAGTTCCACCCTGTCATGCAGTACTTCTGAAAAATTATCAAATAATACCGTGGAAATATAACAGGTACCCTCCTGCTGTCTCTGCTTTTCGATCAGAGAGTTGAACCCTCCGATGGTGTCCTTTTCCAAGCCGTGCATGGAACCGGAACGATCCAGAATAAAAACGATTTCTGTCATATTGTTTTTTACTTTTTCCATAACCAAACCTCCTGTAATACAGTTCATGTCATAATTGTGTATCAAAAGGACTATGTATTTTTCCTTTTGTCATCCTTTACCTGTATTATACGAAGGTTGGCTGGTTATCTGGTCGCCCGACAGGCGACAAATCAGGATCCCAGAAGGTTCTGATCAAAAGCAAACAGTGCCTCATTGATATCAAATATATTGTAGTTTCCCTTTTTTATAAAGTATTCTACGATGATATCGAATTTGCTGCTGTGTGACAGAGCAAAACCGGCTTTCATCAGCATATCTCTGGTCTCATCCAGCGACAGCTCCAGAGCCACAGCAAAAGCCAGCACGGTGGGTTTGCTTGGTTTATACAGCGGGTTCGACCGGATTTTGGAAAAAAGCTTGCGGTCGATATTGGCTTTTTTATAACATTCGCTGTCCTTCATTCCTTTCTCGTCGATCAGGCGAAGAAGCATTTCCGAAAAACTTTCATCAATCATGGTTTCCAGAATTTCATCCAGACTCTTTTCCCTCACGACCTGAGAGGAAGGAGACTTTGCCACTTTTTCCTGATAAAAACAGGTATCAGCTTCTTTACAGGCTGCATTCACCTTAGGGAAACTCTGCTTTCGATTCCTGATATCATACCGCATACTGGTTTCCACGTAGGTATCATCAATATACTCCGCAATTTCCCGGAATCGCTTCTGTCCTGCCGATACGGCTTTCTGATCAAATACAACCAGATAAACCATCATTTCATGATTTTCCAGAAAGGTGGAAATCTGTTCCATTGCAACTTTTACAGCCTGATCTGCCGGATATCGGTAGACCCCTGCAGAAATCAACGGAAAAGCAATGGATTCACACTGATGTTCCAGAGCCAGCTCCAGAGAATTTCGATAGCAGCTTTCCAGTTTCTCCTTTTCTCCAAAGAAACCGCCCCGCCAGATGGGGCCCACTGTGTGAATCACATATTTACAGGGGAGTCGGTAGCCTTTGGTGATTTTAGCATTTCCGGTGGCACAGCCTCCCAATGTACGACACTCTGCCAGCAGTTCCGGTCCTGCTGCCCTGTGGATTGCACCGTCCACGCCCCCTCCTCCCAGAAGAGATTCGTTGGCCGCATTGACGATAGCATCACATGTTACTTTTGTAATATCATTTCGAATGATCTGAAATGGCATTCCTGATTCCCCCTTTTATCACGAATTCCGGACTTATATATTCCCCCGGATATTTTCTGTCGGATTCTGTATCTTTTAACAAACTATCCTATATTCTATTTGATTTTAAATCATTTTCTATATATAATCAATTCCTGAACGGCAACGATTTACACAAAAGAGATGTATTGAGGAGATTTCAATGATTACTTATCTGATTATCTGTCCGATGGTTTTTCTGGCAGGTTTTATTGATGCCATCGCCGGCGGCGGCGGTCTGATTTCCCTGCCGGCTTATATGTTTGCAGGACTGCCGGTGCATAATGCCATCGCCACCAACAAAATGAGTGCCTGTATGGGAACAACTATCGCCACCGCCAAACTGGGAACAGAGGGATTTATTCCCTGGAAAAAGGTCCCTTTCAGTATCTTCAGCGCCATAATCGGTTCTGTCATCGGTGCACGCATCGCCCTTCTGGTCAGCGATTATTATTTTAAAATACTGATGCTGGTGATCCTTCCGGTCTGTGCCGGATATGTCCTTTTCGGCAAAGCACTGGAAAAGGATAAAGAACCTTACTCTTTTCTGAAAACAACAATCTTAAGTTCTCTGATTGCATTTTTCATCGGAATATACGACGGTTTCTACGGTCCCGGAACCGGTACTTTTCTGATTCTGCTGCTGACCAACGTGGCACACGTCAGCATCCATGAGTCCAATGGATTCACAAAGGCAATCAACCTGACCACCAATATTTCTGCATTGACGGTCTATGTTATGAGTGGAAAAATCCTCTTTCTTCTTGGTCTGACAGCCGGCTGCTTCAATATTGCAGGAAATTATCTTGGGGTCCGTTACTTTACAAAAGGCGGCGCAAAAACCACAAGACCCGTTATGATCTTTGTGCTGATTTTGTTTTTTATCAAAATCCTTACGGAAATCCTTTAAACTGTCTTTTACCGTCGAGGTGTTTCAGGCAATGGATGAACCATTTTATGTAGGAAATTCCCTCAAATAATAACGAGGGGGCGCAAAAGCACGTTGGAAATGGATACAAACAACTGAAATAGTGCGAAAAAATCCAAATATCCATGCACAGCATTGGCATTGAAATCCAAATTGGTCAAGACAGCTGGATATCATGCCAGAATATCCAAAAAAATTAAAAAAATACGGAATGGATTGTAAAAAACGATCCTGAGAGACGAAAATTGGTTTAAAGAAGCGGAAGCAAGTCCAATATAGCCAAAAATGCTACTTCTTTATAACTACAGAAGAAATGTTTGGATATTATTTGGGGAACAATTACGAAAATATCCAATTTCATTATTGAGAATAATTTGAATGTTAATTTGTTTGGCGGGGGCTGTCGCACAGTCGTGAATCTGAATCTTTTTTTGCAAACGTGCACAAAAGCCAGTTCTGATATATTCACCAAAAGGGTGCATTCGCCTGAGTCTTTAGAAGGTCTTAGCGAAAGATCCTGT
>JBJELP010000058.1:0-3557 GCA_051879215.1 Lachnospiraceae bacterium | reverse complement strand
TGCTGACTGTTCAATTGCTACACTCTGAAGATTGTTTGTTTGGATATATTTCCATACTGCAGCAGGCATACCGCCTACAATCAAGTAAAGTCGGAATACCCTCATCAACTGTTCGTGAACAACAGAATCCACAGGTGTGATGTTGTCAAAGCAGTCCCGGATATGCTCTAAAATATTTGAAGATACTCCTACAGCCCTGGCAAATTCTTCAAAATCCAAAGGGTACATAGTCTTGATATCCATATATCCCACAGGCTCGGAGGCTTCGTCCAAATTAACCTTTGAATGTATCCTCAGATCTCCCAACTCTACACCTAAAAGTGAGCCTGTGAGACCATACCTGCAACTGCCTTCATCTACAAGAAACTTTATCTTAGTGATGCAGTCAGGACAACGCTGTACCTCATCGAGAAGTATGAGCGTTTTTCCCTTTACAATAGGTCTGTCTGTAAAAGCAGAAAGCCTGAGTAAAATCTCCATAGCGTTTTGCGTACCCTCGAATATACGTTTTGCTTCAGGAGTCTCAATAAAATTGATTTCAAGGTAGTTTTCAGACTTTCTTTCGGCTAACCTTCTGAATGCGTTGGTTTTTCCGACTTGACGTGCCCCTGTCAGCATCAAAGCCATCTTACTGTTCTCGTAGAATGCATCAATTTCAGCATCTATTTTTCTTGTCAGCATTACTTGTCTGTTTTTCCAAGGCGAAAATACGCAGTTTTGTCCGTTTTTCCAAGGCATAAATACGTCTTTTTGTCCGTTTTTCCAAAAATCATCAAAAATCAACGAATCGACCCGGACAAAGGAGGCTATTGGAAATTGACATGATTCGTAAAAATTGATCAACCCATATAGTTGAGTATTCAGTTTTATGTAATACGGAACTTTATAGTAGAATAATTTTGCATTACAGAATTTTTGATTACTTTGCATAAAATTTGACAGGAATGAGAATTGTATCGCAACGTAAATTGAAGGATTTTTATGAAAGGGCAGGGTACGAAGATGCAAAAGTTCCTCTTGAACGATGGTATCAAATTGTCAAGGAAGCACAATGGAATGGATTTGCCGAAATGAAGAGAGATTTCAATTCTGTGGATTCAGTTGGCAATCAGCATTATGTATTCAATATTGGCGGCAATAAATATAGTTTGATAGTAGTTGTCAAATTTATTATGGGTTATGTTTTCATACGATTCATAGGGACTCATAAAGAATATGACAGAATTGATGCTTCAAAAATTTAGGAATATGATTTTATGAGACAGATTACAGAAGAACAATACCTTTTGGCAAGTCAGCGAATAGAAGAATTGCTTCCTCAAGTGGATGAGGGAACGCCTTTGAATGACCCTAAGGCTGTCGAACTTGCAATGATGTCCGACATCGTGATCGAATATGAGGAGCATCACTTCCCTATTGAAAAGCCAAGCCCTGCAGAACTGATCAAAGATGGTCTTAAAGAGATGGGAATGACACAGAAACAGTTGGCAGAAGAACTTGGTATCAGCACAACGAGGGTACACGATTTCACCTCAGGAAAATCAGAGCCGAGCCTCGCTCTTGCCGGTTCGATATGCCGTATTCTGAAAATAAGCCCAGCAGCAATGATGAGGCTTTAATCAGTTTGAAAATTCGGCATATCCGCTTTAAAAAGTAGGGAGAAAAGTCCAGAAGGTGGGGAGAAAAGGATAAAAAGTAGGGAGAAAATAATCGCATTGCTTTCTGAAAACGGAAAACTTAGTGCTTCAGATTTGGCAACACGCATAGGCATA
Source organism: Lachnospiraceae bacterium (assembly GCA_051879215.1). Classification (GTDB taxonomy): domain Bacteria; phylum Bacillota; class Clostridia; order Lachnospirales; family Lachnospiraceae; genus TWA4. The sequence goes on along the minus strand of JBJELP010000058.1, from coordinate 1,785 downwards.
TCAGCAAAAGCCGTTGAAAAGCACCTCGCCAAACTCAAAGCCGAGGGAATCCTTCAACGAATCGGCCCGGACAAAGGAGGCTGACTTGAACTGAAAAAGGTTGACACTATACGGGGACAAAAACGTATAGTGAAATGGAAGAAAGAACCAAGAAACAATGGCGTTGGAATGCGGAACTCCACCAACATGAACAAGTCGAAGTGCCGACAGGCAAGTTCAAGTATACCGATGAGGACAAGATCCAGATAGTGTCGGAATATGTGTCCGGTCATATTCCAGCGAGTGAGATTATAAAAAAGTATCACATCAGTTCTCGTCAGGTGTTATTCAACTGGATGGACAGGTATGTAAATGAGCAGGAATTGATATCTTTGCAGGAAGAAACCAATCCCTCAGATCAAATGGCAAAGCAAAGTCCTGAAGAACGGTTGAAGGAGCTTGAAGCAGAGAACAATAGGCTTCAGAAAGCGTTGGAATTGGAGAAATTGCGCTCCAAGGCATATGACACGATGATCGACGTGGCAGAATCCACCTTCAACATCCCGATCAGAAAAAAATCTGGCACCAAACAGTAGCCCTGCTACGCGAGAGCACTCCGGAGGCATCTCTGGCGGCTCTCTGCGGGCTGTTTGGTTATAGCAGGCAATCCTTTTACAAGCACAAAGAGAACGACTTCGCGGAAGATGCGATAGAACCACTGATTGTCGAGAAAGCAAAGGACTACCGAAAAGAGAATCCAGGACTCGGATGCGTAAAACTCTATATCATCATAAGCACCCTGTTTAAGGAAACCGGCTGCATGCCGGGGCGCGATGCGTTTATTGAAATACTTCGGAAACACGGATTAATGGTGCATATACGTCGAAGAAGACGATATAAGACAACGGATTCAAATCATCATTACAGGAAGTATCCAAACCTCATAAAAGATGTCGTTCCCCATCGACCTAACGAGATATGGGTCAGTGACATAACGTACATAGAAACAGTGGAGGGAGTATGCTACCTTTCCCTTATAACGGATGCCTATTCCCATAAGATTGTTGGTTGGGCCCTCGGGCCCACCTTGGAGACAATATATCCCCTGGAAGCCCTCAGGATGGCTCTGGAGTCGGTTGACGATGAGACGGCGCGCCGTCTCATCCACCATTCGGACAGGGGATGCCAGTACTGTTCAGATGCCTATGTGTCGGAGTTGAAAAAGCACGGCGTCAGCATCAGCATGACCCAGAGCGGAGATCCGCTTGAGAATGCCATTGCAGAACGCGCCAATGGCATCCTGAAGAGTGAATGGCTCTATAAGATGACTATCCCTACACGAGAATCTTGCAAGGTAGAGCTCGCACGCATTATTAACTTCTACAATACACAGCGACCACATATGAGTATTGGCTGGCAGACGCCAGAACAAGCTCATTACCAATATGGAGAGCAACAACGCTGCTGGAAGAACTATTACCATCAGGCATCAGCCAATGAAACCTCCAATATAGACAGCGCCGTCTCCAATCAAACAGATATGGTACAAGAAACTTTAATAGAGGAGGTGGCAGTGTAGAAAAAAGTATATATCTTTGGTGCGCTGTTGGTGGATGGCTGCCGTACGGCAGCCATCCACCAACAAAAAAGGAAGACTCTCGTCTTCCAGCATTATGTCAACGCAAACAGTACGTTTGACAACCACTTTAGGGGAATGGACCCTCCGATGTAAACCGGTCCAGTGAACGTGTAAACCTTCTTAGTTTAACCACCCCAAAAGTGTCAACCATTCTCAGGGAAGGTCAG
>JBJELP010000057.1:0-3559 GCA_051879215.1 Lachnospiraceae bacterium | reverse complement strand
CAAATGTTTTGCCGGGCTCTTAGTGATTCCAGTCAGGTTCAGCTCCTTGACAAACTCTTGATATCCGGTGCAGCCTTGATGGTTCCAGCCAAATTCGCCGCCCTGCCGGGTATCTCATTTTTATTCAGTTCTTTTGTTTTTTCCGGAAGGATTCATCAGCTTCCTGGAATATACGGACATCCTTTCTTTCAACTGTTCATCCCGGATGACCAGAGGACGGACAGAAACAATATCATCTTTTACCAAAACTTCTAATGTACTTCTGCATTTTTTACAATCCACTTCTGAATCGCTCTGTGCACTTTTCTCCAGAAATGCTCCACAGACAGAGCAGTGTACATGCCATTTAATATTACCTGATCCCATAGGCTTCCTCCTTTAAGCAATAACATATGATCTTACATTTATTACTCAACGGATCCAAGGGAAATAAAAATCCGCCTTATGAGCATCATGGTTGTCCATTCCGTAAGCGCCAAAGCTGCGCGGGCAATCACGATTTCCATATTCAGACTGGCTTTGACAATCTGTTGTTTTCATCTCCGTTTCCTGTCAGCTCCCACTCGCCGCCGGTTTCACAGAAACTTCCACAAAAATAATTAACAGGGTTCTTCTAATATTTCAAACACATTTCCAGACAGATCTGTAATATCTGAAACTGGTATCTCCGTATCTCCAATTCGAAGATAAATCTGAGGATCAAAAAATTCTACATTTCCTTCAATAGTATGATGCTTTCCTTTTCCCGGAAATTCCGGACTCTCTACAAAGTACGTTACCTGAATCCACATCCCTGTAGAAAGATACTGCAACTTTCTGTCCAGTTCCTGCTTCTTTTCCTCAGACAGATCTTTCCTTACTTCATATAGAATCTCTTTTTTCCGGACCGACTCTTCAAATCCCCGAAGAGCAGCAAACGGGGCAAATTGCTTTGCTCTGTGTCCCACATCCATCTTTCTCCGGTTGGATATCGGCCTTGGCAGATAGACAAGTTCTGCATATGCATTCGCCAACATGAACATACACCTCCTTATGCACGATGGCCGCCGATCTGATTATTCCGTTCTCTATAAGTAGAACAATCCAGAAGATTCGCTCCCCTCATAATTGCGTTTTTTCCATATTTCTTTTTCACACTCAGAATGGCCTGCTGTAAGCTCTTTTCTTTTTCTATCTTTTCCGGATCCGTGAACAGATTATACTGCAGATACCCTTCCGGCATTACCCGGTTGGCACAGACCTCGATTCTACGAATTCCAGTATAACGGTCTGTAATCTTCTGATACAGTTTATCCACTTCATCCATGATCGTGCTGGAACTGTTTGTCAGAGATGTCAGCCGCACAGTCCCATGAGATGAAGGACGCTCATATCGGTGATCATAAGCAATCCAAAGTGTAACAGAGCCAGTGATCAATCCTTTGGACACCAGATCCAGCACAAGAACGTCTGTCATTTCCCGGACAACCACCGCTGCCTCCTCAAAAGAGTAATTCCGCATGAGAACCTGCCCGTTAGACAGGCTGTGTTCCTCCGTGTGGTAATTCTTGATATCATGAATATCACAGGTTTCCAGCCCCCAGGCATGATCGATCAGCAATTCTGCATCAATTCCAAACATCTTATAGAGCCAATCCTCAGATGTAACAGATGTATAAGCAATATCTCCCATGGTATGGATTCCATAACCGGCAAGTTTCTTTTCTGTTCTGGAACCAATCCTCCAGAAATCACTTAGTGGACGATGATCCCATAACTGCTGTCTGTAGGATATCTCATTCAAAATACCGATGTGATCCTCCACATGCTTTGCCACGATATCCATGGCAACTTTTGCCAGATACAGGTTCGTACCGATCCCTGCAGTAGCAGTAATACCTGTTTCTTTCATCACTGTATTCATAAGCATGACTGCCATTTCCTTTTCCGTCAGATGATAAAGGGACAGATAATCCGTCACATCCATAAAACATTCATCAATGCTGTATACATGAATATCCTCTTTAGAAACATACCGCAGATAGATACTGTATATTTTTGCAGAATAATCAATGTATAACTGCATTCTCGGCATCGCTGTAATATATTCGATTCCAGCCGGAATCTCATGAATGCGGCACCTGTTTTTTACCCCCAGTTTCTTCATAGCCGGAGTAATAGCCAGGCAGATCGTAGACTTTGATCTTGTAGGATCCGCAACAACCAGATTTGTTTTAAATGGATCAAGACCTCTTTCTACACACTCAACGGAGGCATAGAAGGATTTCAGGTCGATACAGATAAAAGACTTCTGACGTCCCATTCTTTTCACCTCGTCTCTTTTGCAAGAAATTTCCTATTTTTTTCTCAACTTGCTTATGTAATGTTCCATCTACATTATCAGAAGCAGATGATTCATACAAAAATCCACTGTAATAGGCAATTTACAAGAGAATTATATTGACATTATAGGAAATATTGTTTATATTATATGCAAGTAGTTGCATATCTGTTGTGATTCACATTATAGGCAATCACTTGCGTATTGTCAAGAGTCAACTTGCGTATTTTAGGAAATTTCTTTCCTGCTTTTGCTCCGGGATAAGTCAAAAACCTGAAATAGCTTAGAAACGAGGTATTGTTATGACATTCGGTGAGAAAGTAAAAACATTAAGAAAAACGAAGGATATGAGCCAGACCCAACTGGCTCAGGCAATTGGTGTATCCTTAAGAACGGTAGGCGGATGGGAGAAAGAAGGACGTTACCCCAAACAGCATGAACTTTACCAGAAACTTGCTGATACTCTGGGATGTGATATTTCCTATCTCATGACGGAAGAAGAAGCTTTTATTACAGAAGCCACAGAGCAGTTCGGATCCAGAGGAGCCAGACAGGCACAGCAGATTCTGGAACAGGCAGCCGCTATGTTCGCCGGTGGAGAATTATCGGATGAAGATAAAACTGCTTTCATGGATGAAATCCAGATGCTTTATCTGGATTCCAAGAAACGTGCCAAGAAGTTTACACCGAAAAAGTATCTCAATGAAAAGTAAGTGTCCTTTTTATGGTACAGCATTTAGAGTACATTATACTTGTGGGGAACTCTCCGCATCTTTGAGATAACGGATCTTTTGAGGTGATTTATTTGGGAAATAGTTATATCTATACAAAAGTGGAAAAACTGGTCAAACGATTTAAGACCAGAGACCCTTTTGAACTTCTCGACTGCATGAACGTCATAGTCGGAGAAACATCGAATTATAAGAAATTAAAAGGTTACTGCTTCATGAGCTGCCAGACGATTTATGTCATGATCAGCAGTTCCCTTTCAGAAGAAGAGCAGCGTATTGTTGCCGCACACGAACTGGGGCACATCATCTTGCACCGGTCACAGCTGAAAATGGCTCCAATGAAGGATGACGTACTTTACAATATGATGGATTCTACAGAATATGAAGCCAACCTATTTGCTGCAGATCTTCTCCTTGAAGATGACGATGTGGCTGAAATGTCAAAAAATGAAGACCTGAATTACTTTGGATTCTGTAGCAGCCTGAATGCCAGTCCGGAACTCATGAG
>JBJELP010000056.1:0-3603 GCA_051879215.1 Lachnospiraceae bacterium | reverse complement strand
TGATTCATCTGATACTTTTCCACAAACTGAATCCTCTTTTCCCTGATTATCCCGGAAATTCTGGGATAACTTCTTTATCCTCTGCGCCTGAGAAAGAGTTGGCGGCGCCTGAGAATAATCCATTGCCTCCAGAAAATCTCTCTGCTCTTTCTCCGTGAGATAAGAAAGCTCCACAGCAGGATTGAAGGAAATCTCCTTGTTATCTACCATGTCCAAGAGTTCGGGGATAAGATTTGTGAGGCGGATATAGCGCTGAATCTGTCTCTGACTTTCTCCAATTTCTTCTGACATAACCGCAACAGATGTCTGTGACTTCTCGCCAACTTGGCGAGAAGTTAAATCCTTTCGTTCTCCCTGATGTTTAATCGCCTCTAGCTTCATCTGATACGCCTTCGCCCTCTCACTCGGCAGTATCTTTTCTCTCTGCAGATTAGAATCCACCATCAAAATAGTTGCTGCATCATCATCCATATCCCTTACGATGACTGGAAGTGTTTCAAGTCCCGCCTGTTCTGCAGCATGATGTCTTCGATGGCCGGAGATCAGTTCATATCCTCCCTCCGGTCTCGGTCTTGCAACCGCCGGAGTGAGTACTCCGAACTGCGCAATACTTTCCACGGTTCGAAGCATGGATTCATCATCAATCACTTTGAAGGGGTGATTTTTAAAGGGATGAAGCTCATCCAATGGAATCAGCTGTACATGTTCCAACTTATCAGTCTGCCTGGATTCTTCTGTGGAAAAGATATCATCATAACTGCGGAGACTGACGTTTAATCCTTTTTTCGGCATGGTTCAGTACCTCCTTTGTCAGATCTTTATAGGCATCTGCTACTTTTCCATGAGGATCGTGAGCAAAGATGCTTTTTCCTTCCACAGTTGTTTCAGCAGCTCGGATGGATCTTGGAATATCAGTCTTAAATACCTTAATCTTGCCACCATATGTGTCGCGAATCAGCTGACTGATATCCTTGGTGAAGTTGGTCCTCGAATCCACCATGGTAAGAAGGATTCCTTCAATTTTCAATCTCGGATTGATCTGCTGTTTGACCTTATTCACTGTATCAAGCAACTGTTCCAGTCCCTTGGCAGATAAATAATTGGCCTGAACCGGTACCAGTACCTGATTGGCTGCCGAAAGTGCATTGACTGTCAGCATTCCAAGTGATGGCATGCAGTCGAGAATGACAAAATCATAGTCTTTTTTCACATTTTCCAGATACTGCTTCAAAATCTTCTCCCGGCTCATTGCATTTACCAGAGAAACCTCCATACCGGAAAGTTCGATGCTGGAAGGTACCAGATCCACACCTTCCGCATGATGAAGAATTCCTTCTCCGGGATTGATGCTCTGACCATTCATGACCTTGCTCATGAGAGTAGCCACATTTGTCTGCAGATCATCCGGTCTCTGCCATCCAAGTGCTATTGTAAGTGATGCCTGTGGATCCATATCCACCAGAAGAACCTTTTTTCCTTCTGAAGCAAGTCCTACGCCAAGATTCAGGGCAGTCGTTGTTTTACCCACGCCACCTTTCTGATTGGAAACGGCAATCACAGTTGGTTTACTCATCCTTCTCAGCTCCTAAGCGTTCAGAAATCTGCTTCATTTTCCCAGTAACAACCTCATCACGATTGACAGGATTCTCCACATCAACGATTCCCCTGCAGGAACCATCCGAAATCACATAATCAAAAGAGAATGCTGTGTTTGCTGCATTTTCGATGTTACTCATAATTTCCTCCTAACCGGCCTGTGGCCATATCATTATTTACCCAGGCCCTGTAATAAGGACCGATAGTTGACGGTGCATTATACAAAGTCGTCAGAATATACTGACGAATATTGTTAACTTTGGTTGAATTCTCATTAAGGCATTTCATCACATACTCCATGTGACCCATTTCCAGTTTCATAAACCTGCCCTTCACAACTGCAGCCGGTTTAGGTTCCCCGGCAATGTAGATTACCTTCTTTTTGGTACAGCAGGTATCTGTGATTAGTTCCAGAAGCCCCATAATAGTTTCGCCTTCATACGGAGACCTGTTCAGAAAAGCATCCACACCAAGCCTCTCATAGAAATAAGCTCTGTACTTTTCATACTCATCTGCCATCTCATCTGATCCAATCTGACTGGATAAGATAGGATTAGTATTACTAGACTCAGTATTATTGTTATTAGTATTATTTCTGTGAACTTCCTTCACATCTGGACATGTAGATTTGCCACCCGCAGAAATGTCATTTTTACATCCACTGACATTACCTTTTTTCACACCGGGATCTGACTTATCCACATATTTTGTATCTTCATCTGTTCCTTTGCGCTGACAAAAGAAGTTTTTCACATAGATCAGGTTGGGTTTGCCAAGTCCCTGGCGTTTTTTCTCGATCAGAGGAACCTTGTTCTCCAGCTCCTTCAGAATAGAAATCGCTTTCTTATTGCTGCAGTTCATGTCTGCCATAGTCTGTTCAATGGTGTAAATGATATAAACATGGTTCTGCTCATCCACCCAGCCATTCTTCAAAGATAAGGAAACACGATCCAGAAGAATTCCGTAGAGCAGCTTCGCTTCAGTAGAAATACAACGAAAGCGCTCGTCAGAGATAAGCATCTTGGGAATACGATAAAAGGCATACTGTTCAGCCTCTGCAGGTGAGAAATATTCAAAAGCAAGTGCCATGATCAGTTCACCTTCTTTCTCATAACGGTGTATTTCACTGGTACCGGTTTGTCACGGAAAATCTGACGATCTGTAAAGCCAAACTTACACTTGGTGTAAAAGCATTTACGATAACGAAATCTCGGCTGATAATACATGCAGTCTTTGCAGCGATGCAGAGGCGTATCCCTTGAAGAAACATCCGGTTTACGCTTCATGATCTTCTCAAAATGTCTCAGCGATCGGTTTCTGAGTTCACCCAATTACCTCTCCCTCCTTTCTCTTTGTGAAATAGTCGAGTACCTGAACAGTACAGTAACCAATGCAGGCACGATGCTTCCCATAAGGACATCCTTCGCATGGATCTGTTTTCTTCTCAGGTGGGGAAATACGGTAATAGCAGTTGTCAAAACCACCGAGAGAACATTTTGACTTATCCTTGTTCCAGAAGAAACACTTCTTACAATCTTCAGGCATATCCCAGGCAAACCCAGGGATTCTCTTAATGCCATATGATTTGTTCTTGTTTTTCTTTCTCATGCTGATCCTCCAGTCAAATTTATTCCGGGCATCTGCCCGGAAATCAGACTGCCCGAGCAGCTTTCCGGTACACGCCATTGCTTTTGGGCAATAAAAAACGCGCCTGAAGTTTTGTTTCTTCAGACGCGCTGGGCGTGTTATGTAATATTCAAATCTAATTCTTATATTTTTCCAATTGACTCATTACATTTTCGTAAATTTTTCTTTACTCCTCCAAAGCTATTTTTACTGCTTTTTCAAAATATTTGGCAGAATCACATAGATCAATCACTTGTTTCCAATGATTTTCCAAAGTAGGAATCAACTGCTGGTATATGCGAGTGTTCTTTTTATGCCCTGGTATTCTTATTCCATGGTAATCCTTTTTTCTGGAAATAATATCTTCCCATGGATTTTGTA
>JBJELP010000055.1:0-16413 GCA_051879215.1 Lachnospiraceae bacterium | reverse complement strand
TGGTGGTATCGGCGAAGAATTGCAGCAGAACAGATGCTGCTGAATATTCAGCTGCAGGCCATGGAAGTTCATTATTCGGCGGTACATGGACAGATCCGGAAAATGGAAGAATCCCAGCGAGAGATTGCCGGACAGATGGAGGAAATTGTTCAGATGGAGCAGAGTCCGGCTGAAGATCGGAAGATTTCAGAGTACCTGAAGCGACTGAAGACAGAGTATGAAGAGATTCACCGGGGGATTTACTGCGACAGCTGGATGATGGATGCCGTATTCTGTTATTATGCTGAAAAATATCGGGAAGAAGGAATTGATTTTGACTGCTCCATGTATGGATATACGTCTGGAGAAATCGACGAAAAGGACCTGATGCAGGTGTATATGATCTTGCTGAACTGGGGACTTCAGGGCAGTAAAAAGAATCCCGGATCAGAAAGACAAAACATCCGTCTTCACACCTCTGTCGTGAAAAATCAGCTGCTGATTGAATTCTTCATCAATGGTACGGAGCAAAACAGAGTACCGGTTAATACAATCCGCCGCTGCATCAGAAAATATGATGGAACAGAGAAAATCCGGAAAGAAGAAACAGGTATAGGAGTTACACTGGTGCTGAGAAACAGGTAAGACTGCAGGATGAGCGGGGATGTGGGGGAGAAGACTGGGAACAGAATACAGAATATTACAAAAAAAGTGCAGATTGTGCAGGTGGGCACAAAGCTGCACTTTTTTGTGGTAAAGTAATAGATATTCCAGTCTCCCCCAACTGCAATTTAAAACCCCATTCTGAGATCAGAAAAATCCCCGAATGGGGTTTTAAAATTGTAAAATGTTCTGAAAAGGGTGTAAAACAGACCGAAATCCGTGTGGTTTCGGTTTTTCTTTTCTGACATCCTATAAAACAGACACATACAGGTGCAAAACAGACCTATATACAGACAAAGTTTTCCTGTAAAATACAGATTACTGTGGGTATTCACAATAAAGAGTTTTTGATTAACAGGGAAAGTCGGGAATTTTGTTTCTGCTGCTGCATCATTATTGCCAGAAAGTGAGGGGGAGTATTATGATTTCGGAAGATAAAATTGTTATTCGCGGACTTCGTCAGAACAATCTGAAAAATGTATCGCTGGATATTCCCAAAGGAAAGATCGTGGTGTTCACCGGTGTGTCCGGTTCCGGGAAATCCAGCATCGTTTTTGACACGATTGCTGCCGAAAGTCAGAGACAGATGAACGAGACGTATACCGCTTTTATACGGGGACGGCTGCCCAAGTATGAAAAACCGAAGGTGGAGCGAATTGACAACCTCTCTGCATCGGTCATTGTGGATCAGTCCCGCCTTGGGGGGAATGCCCGCTCCACCGTGGGTACCATCAGCGATATGTACGCCGCTCTGCGTCTGCTCTATTCCCGTATCGGAGAGCCGTATGCAGGTACAGCTTCCTATTTTTCCTTTAATGATCCCAACGGCATGTGTCCGGAGTGCTCCGGCATCGGCAAGGTTATGACCATTGATATTGAGGGCCGTATTGATCCGGAAAAGACATGGAATGAGGGGATGGCGGATCTGCCGGCTTTCCATGTGGGAAACTGGTACTGGAAGCAATACGCCGAATCCGGTCTGTTTCCACTGGATAAGAAGTGGAAGGATTTTACCGAACAGGAGAGGAACCGTCTGCTTTACGGTGCAGATACACCGGACGGCAAACGACTGAGCAAAAAAGTGGACGGCGTGTCCCACTATCTTCACCGAATGCTTATTAACCGGGATACTTCCAATCTGAAGGAGGCTTCGGTGAAGCGGCTGATGTATCTGGTGGAGGAAAAACCCTGTCCGGTGTGTGGGGGACGGCGGCTCAATGCGAAAACCCTTGCCTGCAAGGTGGCAGGATACAGCATTGATGAGATGTGTGCCATGGAGTTTACAAAACTGGTTCAGGTTCTGCAGACAATTACCGATCCCAGAGTAAAAACCATTGTGGAATCATTGACTGCTTCGCTGAATCGGATGATTGATATCGGTCTGCCGTATCTGTCCATGGATCGGGAATCCAGTACTCTTTCCGGCGGAGAAGCCCAGAGATTGAAGCTGGTGCGTTATATGGGAAGTTCTCTCACCGGTATGACCTATATTTTTGATGAACCCAGCACCGGAATGCATCCCCGGGATGTATTCCGTATGACAAGGCTGCTGCAGAACCTGAGGGATAAAGGCAACACCGTACTGGTAGTAGAGCATGACAAAGATGTGATTTCCATCGCGGATGAAGTCATTGATGTGGGACCGATGGCAGGAAAACACGGCGGCGAAATTCTGTTCCAGGGCAGCTATGAAGCCCTTCTCCTTTCCGGTACCAGAACCGGTGAGGCCATGAAGCAGATCATTCCGTTGAAGAAGAAACCGAGAACGCCGAAGGAGTATCTTCCGGTGCGGAATGCCTGTATGCACAACCTGAAAAATGTGTCGGTGGATATCCCGCTGAATGTTCTGACCGTGGTTACCGGTGTGGCAGGTTCGGGAAAGAGTTCTCTGATCCGGGATGTGTTTGCCAGACAGTATGCTGACCGGGTGGTGATGGTGGATCAGTCTCCGGTGACAGCCACCGGTCGATCCACACCGGCTACGTATCTGGGATTTTTTGACGAAATCCGAAAGGTGATGGCAGCGGAAAACGGTGTGGAAGCATCCTTGTTTTCCTTCAACAGTAAAGGGGCCTGCCCGGTCTGTGGTGGCCGAGGACAGATTGTGACAGAACTGGTATTCATGGATCCTGTCACCACCGTCTGTGAAGCCTGTGAGGGGAAACGATACAGTGAAGAAGCCCTGTCCTACCTTTACAAAGGCAAAAATATCGTGGATATTCTGAATATGTCAGCCGGAGAAGCCTATGAATTTTTCGCTGAAAATCGAAAACTGAAAAAGGCACTGGGTGCCATGTTGGAAGTAGGTCTTCCGTATCTGTCTCTGGGTCAGCCGTTAAGTACCCTGTCCGGCGGTGAACGGCAGCGGGTAAAACTGGCAAAGGAAATGAATAAAAAGGGAAATATCTATGTGCTGGACGAACCAACCACCGGTCTGCATGCTTCCGATGTGAAGAAGATCATGGAACTGCTGGACAGTCTGGTGAAAAAAGGCAATACCGTCATTGTGATTGAACACAATCTGGATGTGATGAAGCAGGCGGACTGGCTGATTGATGTGGGCCCCGACGGCGGCACCGCAGGCGGCCAGATCGTCTTTACCGGTACACCCCGGGAAATGGCAGAACAGGCTCAGACCATCACAGCGGAATATCTGAGAAAATCGTTATGATAAATCGGATGTGATATCCGTGTAAAATGAACCGGAATCCGTGTGATTCCGGTTTTTCTTAAGGAAGAATTCAGAAGAATGGAGTTGGTAGGAAATGAGTAGTTACAGGAAAGACAGGGACTCGCTTCGCTGTGGAAAAATTAAAACAGACTGGACAATGATGCTGTTATGCTTTCTGGTATTTTGCGTAATCGGCTGGATCTATGAGGTTCTGGTTTTCTATTTTGAACTGGGGTATGGATTTGTAAACCGAGGATTTTTGTTCGGTCCATGGCTTCCGGTTTATGGATGCGGAGGCATGTTGATTCTTCTTTCCATGAATAATTTGAAGAAAAAGAAGATAACAGTCGGAAAGATTAACGTTACACCGCTTTTGTGCTTCGTTGCCATTATTTTGCTTTGCACCACGGTAGAATTATTAACCAGTTACATAATGGAACTTGCAACAGGCTCCTGGCTGTGGGATTATACAGAAGACGGTCCGAATTTTCAGGGACGAATTGCTTTAAAATCCAGTATTCGATTCGGTCTGATCGGAATCGCCTGTCTGTATGGGCTGTATCCTGTTATGGAAAAGTGTTTTGAAACGGCAAAGCAGAAAAGTCCGAAAATATTTTACTGCATCAGCTATCTGGTGATCGGACTGTTTTGTCTGGATGTGGCAGCAAGGTTTTTTGTTGGCGGAAACTATGTGGGACCTTGATGGGAAAGCAGCAGTGGTTTAGGAAGGAACTGCCGCTGCTTTTTTCTTGACACCGAAAACGGTCGTTAGCTATAATAAATCCAGACAGATGCTTTTGGAGGTGACGCAGAAAATGGATAAAATGAAGAAAATGCCGACAAAGGAAAGGATATTATATGCAGCACTGAACCTGTTTTCGGAAAAAGGGTATGATGGTGTAGGGGTGGATCTGATTGCAGAACATGCGGGAATGAAAGGCCCGTCCCTTTACAGACATTATAAAGGAAAAGAAGATATTTTCAATTCACTGATTGACAGGGTGGAAGCTTATTATAAAGAACGGATCCGATCAGGAAATCAGGACGGAAAAACTCCGGAAACCATGGAAGAACTGATCAATCGTTCCATGGTCTCCATTGAATTTACCATGCATGACGAAATCATTCAGAAAATCAGAAAAGTCATGGCCATGGAACAGTTTCGCAATGACAGGATATCAAAGCTGACATCCCGATATCATCTGGAAAATATGCAGGAAATGTATACGGGGATTTTTAAGGATCTCATGAAAAAAGGGGTTTTAAAACCGGATGATCCGGAAGCTCTTTCTCTGGAATTTGTTGCACCGGTGTCTTTGCTGATTCATATGTACGACAGACAGCCGGAACGGGAAGAGGAAATCATGGAGAAAATCAAAAAACATTTTACGCATTTTGCCGATGTATATGGGAAAGAACAGCAGCTTTGAAACAGAAAAAAGCGAATACAACTGATTATTTAACGGATGCAACGGCTGTTTGACAGATTGACAGCCCGAAATGGTGGTCTGCAACCGGGAAAAACCCTATAATATGCCCATGAAAAGACAAAAAACAGATACAGGAGGGTATCAAAAATGATCTTGGCAGACAAAATTATAGAAGAGAGAAAAAAGAATGGCTGGTCGCAGGAAGAACTGGCAGAGAAGCTGGGAGTGTCCAGACAGGCCGTTTCCAAATGGGAGAGCGCCGGTTCTATGCCGGATCTGCAGAGGATAATCCAGATGGCAGAATTGTTTGGAGTCAGTACGGATTATCTGCTGCGGGAGGATATGGTACAGGAGGAAGTATCCGTTTATACCGATACGGGAAATTATAGCTCCGGACCGGTTCGAAGAGTATCCATGGAAGATGCCCATGTGTTTCTGGATATGAAAAAGAAAAGTGCACCGGTGATAGCAAATGCTGTTTTTATGTGTATCATCAGTCCGGTTCTTCTGATTCTTTTGTCATGTATGTCAGAAGAGCCGATGTTTCATATTTCGGAAAATTTTGCAGCCGGAGTGGGTGTTGTATTTCTGCTTGCCGTGATTGCTGCAGCGGTATTTTTGTTCATCACCAATGGAATAAAAGAAAGTCATATGGAACATCTGGAAAAAGAATGTTTTGAGACAGAGTATGGTGTTACCGGCATGGTAAAAGAAAGAAGCCGTTCCTTTGAACCGGTATATACCAGAGGCCTGGCAATCGGTGTTGTTCTTTGTATTATATCAGTTGTTCCGCTGTTTATTGCAGCTGCCCTGGAAGCTCCGGATTACATCTGTGGTATCTTTGTGTGTGTGCTGCTGGTGATAATTGCCTGCGGTGTGAATCTTATTATTCGTGTGAGTATGATAAAAGGCAGTTATGATACACTGCTGCAGGAAGGTGAGTTCAGTAAGGAAGAAAAGAAAGCAAAGAAAAAACTGGGTGCTCTTTCCAGTGCATACTGGTGTCTGGCAACTGCAATTTATCTTGGCTGGAGCTTCTGGACCATGCAATGGAATCTGACCTGGATTGTATGGCCGGTGGCTGGTGTTCTTTATGCGGCTGTTTCCGGGATTATGAGAATGATTGTGGGTGTGGAATAACCCATTCCGTTGATCGAATTTAAGTTTTGTATTAAAAACGATGAATAATTCCCCAACAAACCATGGATGTCTGCATATAATATATGGAAACTCTATATATCAGGATATGCAGGAGAATGAAAAAATATGTCACAACATCGTTGGAAACACATTTGTTTTTTGGCAGAATCATGAAGGAACATGCGCTGTTTCTTCTGGCAGCTTTCCCGACGGGGGAAGCGGAATATGGCAGCAGGGCGGACTGGTTTCGTGCACAGTTTGAAAAAGCACTGGAGCAGACAGTACGTCTTGCCGATGGAATAGCAGGAGAAGAGGTACTGTGTTCAGGGGAAGTGATCACAGAATTTACAGAAAAGGCGGAACAGCAGACCAGAAGGCTGACAAAGATACCAATTGATATTCGAATTACTCAGGCAGAAAAGAAACTGCATGCAGGTTCTGGGATGTGTTCTGACAGAAGAATGATGCAGCAGGTAAAGCAGCTGAACCGGAATGTCCTGTGTCTTCTGGATAGATTGATTGTGTTTAAGGAGAAAATATTGCAGGAGGTTACAGCCTGCAGCTTATATACAGCCAATTATCCGCTGTTAATCGAGCATATGATCCGGGAGGCAAAATTATATCGGCAGATTATAACCGGTCTGGAAGAAAAGGGATGTATGCCGTCAAAAGGCTTAAAAGAAACAGAACGGTTCTGGAATCGGATTATGATGGAGCATGCATTGTTTATCCGGGGGTTGCTTGACCCGACGGAATGTGAGCTGATACAGACGGCGGATACGTTCGCCGGGGACTATTGCCGCCTGTTGGAAGAAGCGAGAAAACAGGATTGCCGGGCAATGGACGAATGGACAAAAACAACATTGGAAACCACGGAGAAGTACCGTGATTTTAAGGCGGCAGGCACAGAAGGAATTACAGGCTGCAGTGTACGTTCCGTTATTCTTCCCCTGCTGGCAGATCACGTGCTTCGGGAAGCAAATCATTATCTGCGGATCCTGAAAAATGAGGGAGGTAACAGGTAATGGAATTGTGGAAATATCCCTGTCAGAACAGGACTCGTTATTTTACGATAGAAGCAATACAGATTCCGATTGTATATAACCGATATGGGGATTACGACCCTGATGGACTTCTGTATGTACTGGAAAAGGATTCCCGGAGAATACAGAAAGAAGCCATCCGCAGATTTCAGCAGACGCCGCCCCAGCCGTATGAAGAAGTACAGCCGCTGGTGCTTCGTGTGAATCTCGGCGATACGGTGAAAGTACGTTTTCGCAATTCATTGAACCGCAGGCTGTCCATTCATGTACAGGGGCTGTCATATGATGTGATGCGTTCCGATGGCACCAGTGCAGGGTTCAATCCGGACAGCACCACAAGCAGTGAAATTGTATATACATGGTATGCGGATACAGAAGGTGTTTTCCTGTTCCATGATATGGCCGATGCCAGAAGCAGTGAAGAAGCGACCAATATTCATGGACTCTTTGGCGCAGTGATCGTGGAGCCGCCGGAGGCAAAATGGTTTGATCCGGAGACAGGGGAAGAAATCGAAAGCGGCCTGATGGCAGACATTTATCAGCCCGGAAAACCGGCTTTCCGGGAGTATTCCGTATTTTTCCATGATGAATTGGAGATTCTTGACAAAGATGGAAATCAGCCCATGGATCACCGGACGGGTCTGCCTTCCTCTACCACAGCAATCAGTTACCGCTCGGAACCCATGAGAAACCGGATGCCGATGAACCATGACCCGGCAGATTCGGGGGAGGAAATCTCCATGAGCTCCTGGGTATATGGAGATCCGGCTCCTCCGATTCTCAGGGCATATGTGGGAGACCCGGCGAAAATACGCCTGATTCATGGGGGAATCAAGGAAACACATGTGTTCCACCTTCACAATCACCAGTGGCGGCTGGAACCGGAAAATCCGGTTTCTACGATTATTGATTCCATTACAATCAGTCCGCAGGAATGCTATACGTTGGACATTTTGTATGGGGCAGGAAGCCTGAACAGGGTAATTGGTGACGTGATTTTTCACTGCCATTTGTATCCGCATTTCCATGAAGGCATGTGGACTCTATGGAGAATTCATGACCGGCTGGAAGATGGAAGCGGGAAACTACCCGACGGGACTCCTGTTCCGGCACTTCAGCCTTTAAAGGACCGGAAACAGCCGCCGAAAAAAGATGAATGCCATCCGGGATATCCTAATTTTATCTGTGGCGAGGTGGGGATGCCGCCGCGCCAGCCTCCCTGCGGCGTATTGGATGCAGAGGGAAATGTTGTGGTATGTCCGACATCTCTGGAAGAGGCGAACTTTGTGGAAAATGCAGCTCCGGGTGCATTATATACAGATACCTGCCCCTGCCATACAACAGGGAAATGTGATAACCATAAAGAAAGCGAAAGCTGTGCGGTATGCTGCCCTCATAATAAGTGTGATGATAAAGAAAAATGTGATGATAAAGAAAAATGCGATGATAATGTAAAATGTACTGATAAAGATGATGCTGGCCGTGGAGAATGTGATGTTGATAAAGAGTGCGGTGACTGTGCAGCACACAGCGACTGTAAAAAATGCCTGGCGATTGATACACCCTGTGAGAAAGTGAAAGTATTTGAAATTGCACTTGTACAGGCGAAGCTCACCTACAATCAGTATGGCTGGCATGATCCGGAAGGACGATTTTTCGTTTTAAAGGAAGAACTGGAGCGCCACGGAGGCCTGGAAGCTTATATCCGTATGGTGGAAGAGCAGAAAATTCAGGTAGAACCGCTGGTAATCCGTGCCAATGCAGGGGATTGTATTGAACTGCGTACAACGAACTTGCTGCCGGAATTTCTGGAGGCAAATGCATTCCAGCTTGAAACCAGAACTGAAATTGTTGGTCATCATGTGCATCTGGTGAAATTCGATACGATTACTTCCGATGGGTCGGCAAATGGCTGGAATAATATTGCCGGAGCGAGAAAATACGAAACATTGGTGGAACGTTTCTTTGCAGACGAAGAGTTGCGAACCGTATTTTTCCATGACCATCTGTTTGCCAATGCCCATCAGCTGCATGGTGTGTTTGGTGCATTGGTGATAGAGGAGGCAGGTGCAACCTTCCACAATATACGGAACGGGGAGGAGCTGCGGTTTGGAACGCAGGCAGTGATTCGGAGGCGGGATGGCACATCGTTCCGGGAATTTACTCTTTTTGTTCACGATTTTGCGTTTCTGTTTGATAAAAATGGAAAACCACTGAATGCCCCGGCGGTTCCCGGTTCTCATGATGATCCGGGAGTGATGGGCATCAATTATCGGGCGGAACCCATGCGGGAAAGACTGAAAAGGGATGGTGATCCTGCTTATATTTTCAGTTCCTTTGTGCATGGAGATCCGGCAACACCTGTTCTGGAAACGTATCCGGGAGATGAACTGATGATCCGTCTGATCGATGGGGCGCATGAAGAACAGCATGTATTTAATGTCACCGGAATGTCATGGAGAAAAGAAGTGGCAGATGATCGATCACCACTGGCAGCGTCACAGACAATCGGAGTTTCAGAGGCCTTCAATTTTAACATCAAAGAACCGTATCGAGCAGGAGATTATCTGTATTATTTTGGCGGCATCGATGATGCATGGCTTGGCCTCTGGGGAATTATCCGTGCCTATGACAAATATCAGGAATGCCTGAAACCGCTCTGCAAAGGAAAAGATATGATTCTTCCGCTCCCTCCCTGCCCGGGAAAAGATGATGTGGTAAGGCATTATGAAGTGGCAGCGGTTCAGACAAAACTGGTCTATAACAGGTATGGAGACCATGACCCGGACGGATTGATTTTTGTCCCCCTGGAAGATCTGGACCTTGTATACACCGGGAAATATAAGCCCAAACCGTTGATACTGCGTGCAAATGCAGGAGACTGGCTGGAAGTTGTTCTGCATAATGTGTGGGATCCGAACCGACCAATACCTTATTTTGATTATCCGGTCGTTCCCCTTGATTGGAAGCATAAGCCATCAAAAAGAGTTTCTTTGAATCCACAGTTTCTGAAATATGACCCTGTCTGCGATTCTGGAATCAATGTGGGTTATAATCACATAGAGCAGACCGTCGGGATCGGCGAAAGCAAGCGCTATTTCTGGAAAGCAGACCGGGAATACGGAGCCTGTATTTTACAGTCCTTTGCCGATATGCGGAATCACAGGTATCACGGATTGTTCGGAGCGGTGATTATTGAACCTGCAGGGGCAGAATGGTATGAAAATTTTACAAAAAAGAAGAATCCCTATGCGGAACAGGCGGTGATAACGGCACCGGGAATGAAAAGTTTCCGGGAATACGTATTGTTTATCCAAAACGGAATCCGGCTTCTGGATGTGCAGGGCAATCTGATTCAGACTGCAGCAGCAAACAGTGGGGAACCGGTTGATCCGGAAGATACGGGAGAAAAAGGTTACAATTATCGGTCAGAGCGCTTTGCAAATCGGCTCATGAGGGATGCACGGATTTGGAAAGTGTTCAGCAGCAGGGTTCATGGAGACCCGGCAACGCCGCTGTGGAAAGCATATTCCGGTGACCGCGTAATTTTCCGGACCATGATGCCGGCGGATAAACCCAGAAATGTGTCCCTGACTGTTCATGGACATTTATGGAGAGAACAGCCAAAGGATCCTTTTTCCAGAGAAATTCCGATCCAGGGTGGAATCAGTATCGGAAACCGGTTTGATATGGAACTGAAGAATGGAGCCTCCGCTCCGGGGGATTATCTGTACCGGTCAGGAAGTTTCGGCTGGGATGTGGAATCCGGTATGTGGGGCATTTTCCGTGTAATGAAACATTCTATCGGATGCAGATGTAAAGAAGTATGCCGGAGGATTCTAAACGGTACAAAATAAGGACAGCAAAAAAGGAATAAAAAAATAGTTTTTTATATTACGATTGAATATGATGATTAAAATTAACGACAGCAGCTATATCAAAGGTGTTGTCGTTAATTTTTTTACCATTGGTTGATCTGATGTACGGGTTTTCGAAATTGTCATGGGAAAACTGGGAAAAAATGTCAGTTCCTGAAAAAATCTTGACAAGTTAGTATGGAATAACTATAATACAAAACAAAGGTTAGCAAATGCTAACTTTTTTGTTTGTACGTAGTTAGCGGGAACTAATAATTAAATACATAAAGGAGAACTGAACATGATGTTGAGCAGACGGCTGATCGGAACGGTCAGCGAAAGTAAAAAATACATCGCAGGGAATGTGCTGCTGCAATGGTGTTCGCTGATGGCGAATATTATGATGATGGGAAGCATTGCCTGTTTCCTGCAAAGCTTACATGGGCAGACGGCGGGAACGGTACAGTTTCTTTCCATGGCAGGTGTTGTTTCTGCCGCTGTGATCATTCGTTTTTTCTGTACGACAGGAGCTGCACGCATGGGTTATCTTTCCGCAAAAGCGGTTAAAAGGACGCTGCGTGAAAAGATTTACAGGAAACTGTTGTGCCTCGGCACCTCCTACCAGGAGCAGGTGAAAACCTCCGAGGTGGTTCAGGTGGCGGTGGAGGGCGTCGATCAGCTGGAAACCTATTTCGGTGCGTATCTTCCCCAATTCTACTATGCGATGCTGGCACCTTTCACCTTGTTTGTTTGTCTGTGTATGGTCAATGTCTCTTCGGCAATCGTGCTGCTGATTTGCGTGCCTCTGATCCCGGTATCCATCGCCGCAGTGCAGACCTGGGCAAAAAAGCTGCTCTCCAGATACTGGGGACAATATACAGCCCTTGGTGATACCTTTCTTGAGAATCTGCAGGGTCTGACCACGCTGAAGATTTATCAGGCGGACGGTTTTAAGAATGAGGAGATGAATGCAGAGGCTGAGAAATTCCGCAAAATTACCATGAAGGTGCTGACCATGCAGCTCAACTCCATCACCATTATGGATCTGATCGCCTATGGCGGGGCAGCCCTTGGCGTGATTATGTCTGTTACACAGTATCTGAGCGGTCAGGTATCTCTTGCGGGGTGTCTCTTCATTATCCTGCTGGCGGCGGATTTCTTTATTCCCATGCGGCAGCTCGGATCTTTCTTTCATATTGCCATGAATGGGATCGCTGCCAGCGATAAAATCTTCCGCCTGCTGGATCTGCCGGAGAATATACCGTCAGATCGCCGCCCTGTGCCGGACCATTACAGTATCCTTTGTGCCGGACTTTGCTTTTCTTATGAAACAGAACGGGAGATTCTCCATGGAATCCATATGGATATCCCCGAAAACAGCTTTACCGCCATTGTGGGTGAAAGCGGCTACGGAAAATCCACCATTGCTGCAATCTTAATGAGCAGGAACAAAAACTATTTCGGCTCGGTGACGGTGGGAGGTATGGAGCTTGCTTCGATTGATGAAAACAGCCTCATGCAGAATTTCACTTATGTCAGTCACCAAAGCTATCTTTTTAAAGGCACCGTTCGGGAGAATCTGTGTATGGGAAAACCGGATGCCACAGATAAAGAACTGTGGGAGGTTCTGGTGCAGATCAATCTGGCGGATTTCCTGCGAAACGAAAATGGTCTGGATACAATGCTTTTAGAGAAAGCTTCCAATCTTTCCGGCGGCCAGCGTCAGCGACTGGCACTGGCTCGTGCGCTTTTACATGACAGCCCTGTTTACATCTTTGATGAAGCAACCTCCAATATCGATGTAGAGAGCGAAAATGAGATTATGGAGCAGATTCGAAGGCTTGCAAAAACGAAAACGGTCATTCTCATTTCCCATCGTCTTGCCAATGCAGCAGATGCAGACCGGATTTATGTGCTGGAAAAAGGTCAGATCACCGAAAGCGGATCCCACAGCGAGCTCCTGAAGAAAAACGGCGGATATGCAAAGCTTTGGAATACGCAGCAGAATCTTGAGAATTACGGTTATGGAAAGGAGAGGTAAGTGATGAAAAAGAGAAGCGGATTTACGGTCATGCGGAGACTCATCGGGCTGGTAAAACCTCTGACAGGCTATATGATTCTGGCTATTCTCATGGGGATTTTGGGTCATCTATGTGCTGCCTTTATCACCATTTTCGGCGGCTTCGGCGTTCTGATTGCCCTGAATTATGAAATGCCCTTTCCCCTATCCATCCTCTTTGTGAGCGTGGGGATCTTCGCCCTGCTGCGCGGAATTCTTCGCTATGCAGAGCAGGCCTGCAACCATTTTATTGCATTTAAGCTGCTGGCACTGATTCGGGATAAGGTGTTTCGGGCATTGCGTAAGCTCGCACCGGCAAAACTGGAAGGACGGGACAAAGGCGATTTGATATCTGTCATTACCTCAGATATTGAGCTGCTGGAAGTGTTCTATGCACACACCATCTCTCCGGCAGCAATTGCATTTTTATTTTCCCTTTTCCTGTGCCTTTTTATCGGTAGTTTCCACCCCTTACTCGGTCTTACTTCCCTTTCTGCCTATCTTACAGTTGGGCTGGTCATTCCGGTGGTCACTTCCAAAAAGAGCGGTGATGACGGTATGCAGTTGCGCATGAAGTCCGGCGCTTTGAGCGGCTTTGTCCTGGACAGCCTGCGCGGGCTTTCTGAAACGTTACAATATGGGCAGGGACAAAAACGACTTGACGATATGAATGAACAAACGGATGCCCTCTCCGGTGACGAAGAACGTCTGAAGCGTACGGCAGGGTACAATATGGCGGTGACAAACACCGTGATCCTGCTTTTTGACCTTGTGATGTTGTTTTTTTCTGCGCTGCTTTATCAAAAAGGACTGGTTGATTTTTCGGGTGTTCTGATTCCCACACTTGCCCTGATGAGTTCCTTTGGCCCCTGTGTTGCACTGGCAAATCTCGGAAGCACATTGCAAAATACCTTTGCAGCAGGCAACCGGGTGTTGGATATTCTCGATGAAATCCCAGTGGTAGAGGAAGTAACCGGGCAGCCGGAAATTGCTTTTTATGGTGCGTCAGCATCCAATGTGACATTCTCCTACGGAGATGAAACCATCCTTTCGGATGTCTCGCTCACGATTCCGAAGGGTTCTGTCGTGGGCATTGCAGGCAGAAGCGGAAGCGGAAAGTCTACGCTCTTAAAACTATTCATGCGCTTCTGGCAGGTGCAGGAAGGCAGCGTGAAGGTGTCGGATGCCGATGTGTCAGCCATCAATACATCCAACCTCAGAGAGATGGAGAGCTTTGTCACACAGGAGACGCACCTGTTCCACGACAGCATCAGAAACAATCTGCGCATTGCCAGACAAAATGCAGCAGATGAGGAAATCGAGCAGGCTTGTAAAAAAGCATCGGTACATGGCTTTATCCTGAGCCTGCCGCATGGATATGACACCCTTGTCGGGGAGCTGGGCGAAACCCTATCCGGCGGAGAGCGGCAGCGGTTGGGACTGGCTCGTGCATTCTTGTCCGATGCACCATTTATGCTTCTCGATGAGCCGACAAGCAACCTTGACAGTCTGAATGAAGCCGTGATCTTAAAGTCCCTTAAAGAGGAACAAAACGGAAAAACCGTGGTGCTGGTATCTCATCGCCAGTCCACTTTACGCATTGCCGATACAGTATATTCTGTCGAGCACGGGAGGATGAGTTAATGGATATTCAGACAAAACGTCATCTCGTTGAAAGCAGTATGACTCACACCAGGAAAGAAAAGCGAAGATTATCAGATAAGGAGAACAACGAATGAATCGAATGAAAATGTGTATCACAAATGTTTTACTTATGACAGACTTTATTGTTTTAGCCCTCAGCGGATTTGCCATTCACTTTTTGGGTGGGAAAGTCTGGGCAATCACCCACAGTATTACCGCAATTCTGTGTATTGTGCTGGTTGCATTCCATATTGTCCAGCACGCTCAAATGATGAAAGCAGTTAAAAAGCCTGTAAAAAAGCAGGCGTAATCGGGAGGTATTTGTGAAACTGAAAAAAATTTTCTATATCATTTCCGGCTGCCTCGGTGTGGGATTGGGTGCTTTGGGTGCAGTATTACCCTTGCTTCCGGCGTTTCCGTTTCTGCTTCTGGCAGCGGTATGCTTTGGAAAAAGCTCTGAGCGGCTCCATACCTGGTTTACGGGAACAAAGCTTTACAAGAACAACCTGGAGAGCTTTGTGCAGGGGAAAGGTATGACAAAGAAAACCAAAATACGCATTATGATCACAGTGACGCTCCTCATGAGCATCGGTTTTGCCATGATGGGAAGTGTACCTGCCGGACGGGCAGTTCTCGCTGCCGTATGGCTCTTCCATGTGGTGTATTTTCTCGTTGGAATTAAGACAATTCAAATAAATCAGGAAAAAGTAAAAGTGGCAGATGAGATTCAATAGCCATGCTGCCATCAGATAAGGAAATATTGTTTCAAAAAATGATATAAGCAGATAGTAAAACTGTCTGATGCAGTTGGCAAAGAGAGGGGTCACACGACACCCTCTCTTCGCTGTGCAATTTCTCCATTTGAAATGAAGACCAGTGGCCTCTTTTTAACATTCAAATCACTTTAATATAAGAATTGGATATATTCTCACTTCTTCCAGCTGTTTTGACCAATCCATTCTTTTCATTTTATACTATAGCTGTTTTTTGGCTATATTCGACCTGATTTAGCTTCTTTTATCCAATTTTTGCTTCTCAAGATCGTTTTTATGTTATTTTTTCACTGATTCCTTGATTTTTTGGATATTTTGTCATTTTATCCAGTTGCTTTAACCAATTTGAATTTCTGTTCCGATGATGTGTCTGGATATTTGGATTTTTCCGCACCATTTCAGCTGTTTTCATCCATTTTCAGCTTGCATTAGCAATCTTACATTGACAACAAAAATATTTCTTATCTATAATGTAAAAAACGGTTGTCAGTATGCAGAAACCAAAAACATATTCAAATGATGTTGTAATTGGAAATCCGATTTTTTTATTCCATCCCTGATGGTGACCATAACGCGGAATGTTTTAAAGTGGGTCTATGGTCAGCAATGGAAAGGTTGGAGTACATATCGGTAATAAATGGACAGTCTCCATTGGAGATTCCCCGCAGTTAAAAGAAGGAGAGATATAAGTAATACAAATTATTGATAAAAGTGTCTATATGTGTTTAAATATACTCATGGAGGTATTTTGATTAACACGTCAAATATTAAAAATTACAAACCGAAAGGCTTTGCAGAATTAACAGGCGTTTCTGTTAAAACCCTACAGCGTTGGGACAGGGAAGGGACTCTGAAGGCAAATCGTACTCCAACTGGCAGGCGTTATTACACTTACGACCAATATCTTCAATTCAAAGGTATAAATACAGAAAATGATAATCGCCAAATCGTTATTTATGCCAGAGTATCTATGAAGTGATGGAACGAAAAATTAAAACTATCCTGGTCACGCATAAAGATAGATTTAATTTCCATTCTTCATGTTTTCTCATGCAGACAGTATGGGCTTCGCAAGTATAAAAAGCAAATAAAGGAGGATAGGGAAATTGCTGAAGAGCTTCAAAACAGAAATAAATCCGACGCAGGAACAGAAG
>JBJELP010000054.1:0-16436 GCA_051879215.1 Lachnospiraceae bacterium | reverse complement strand
GAAACGGTCTGTCATAACCGGGGGCGGTGGCAGATCAATGGACACCGGGAAAAGTGGAATTCACAGCCAATTAATGCCTATGTATATAGTTGTACTATATACGATTTGCTGCTATATGGTCTGCTCCTTCTGGTGGGGATCACCTATCTTTTATATGTGTTGGGCAGTGAGCTGTGGAAAAATCGGGATCTGTACCGATGTCTCCAATTTCTGGGGATGGGGAAGCAGGAGTTCTTCCACCTCTGTTTTCGAACGAAATGGAAACGGGCAGCGGTATGCTGCTTTACAGGCTGTATTATCGGAATGGTTACTTCGATACTCTTTGAGGTGATTATTCACCCCTTTGGTGAAGTTCAGCTTTCTGATCTATATGATGTGAAATCGGTGCTGCTCAATCTGGTTATGGTTCTGGGTGGCACGTTGGTTCTGCTGGCAGTCCTTGTCTGTTTCGATTATTGCATCACCAGATTTGATGGCGATACGGAAAAGAAATCCCATGGAAGGTATCGGAAAAAAGGGAAATTCTCCCTTTCCCATTGTATTCGTTTTCTTCTGAGCAGAAAAAAATGTCTTACCGGATGGCTGCTTTGCAGTATGACCGTGATGATTTTCATCTGCAGCAATACCAGCTGGATGTTTTTCCGGAATTATCAATTCAATCTGCAAAGGTACCCATACGACTATATCTTTGGCGGACATACAAATTATTACAGGGATCCATGTTCAATTTCTCCCAGGGAACTGTCTGAGATATGTAATATAAAGGGGATTACCGAAATTCAATATTACAGTGTGGACGAGTATGAAACTGTTTTATATCATAACAGAAATCTGCTCTTATATGAGAACTATTTTGATGAAAATGGATATCGGTTAACCGACAGTTTTGTGCCCGGAAGTGCGAAGAAGCTCATCATGGGCATGTCCGATGGGATTTTAGACAGGTATCAAATGGATCTGGAACTGGACACAGATCTGTATCAGAAGGGCGGGATCATCCTGTATGTACCGGATCTTTACCGGCTGCCATCCGGACAGATGGGTTCAGAACTCTGGATGAAATCCAACTATATTGATCCGGATACATCCATAAAGAAATTCAGGGATACATCCATAAAAACGGGAGACACCATCCGGGTGGATCTGGGGAAAAAAGATGTAAATCTGCAGGTAGCCGGGATTCTTCGAGGTGTAAAGGATAACGTCCCCAGATTTCTTATTCCCATGGCACCCTACAGCATCATCTGCAGCTATGATGTGTATGAAACACTGTTTGGAGAGGAAGTCGTATATTCCTGTGTGATGCTTAATACGGATGACAGCAGCTTCCGGATGGATCTGGAACTGTCCAAAACTTCTTCTGCGTATCAGTTCCAGAATTACAGATCCCAGAGAAAACAGATGGTAACGAAAAGCATCATTTATCTGGTTCTTTCGGTTTTTCTGACGGAATCGGTGGTTTTTCTATCCCTTCTACAGGATCGGAAGGGCAGAAACGGGAAACAGAAGCAGATATGGAATCGGATGTACCAGCTTCATATTCTGGGGATGTCCCTTGGGGAAATGAAAAAGGAAATCAGGAGAAAGGAACGGAAAGACAGTTTGGTCTGTATCCTGCTGGCAGACGGGATTTTCATGGGAGTTCAGGTTCTGCTTAATCTGTTTAAATACAGGAAAAGCTTTGATGATTCTGCGATATTATTTGAAAACCTTTGGGACTATGTCTTCTCCAAAACCGCATACAACATCAATTTCCCCCTCCTGTTTGCGGTTTCCCTCCTTCTTTATCTGCTGTTCCGGATGCTGCAGCACTGGAATATGCGCCGTATGCTGAAGGAGATTTCAGAGTAGTGCGGTTAAGGTCATTCGGAAAATCCGGGATGAAAAAAATGGATTTATTTTCTGCGGTATGATACAATAGTCAGCAGGGAAGAAAGTCGGGTAAGGCGTCTGCCTGCCCGGCTTTTTCTTAACAGTATACGGTAAGCTCCTGTTAAGATAATCTGCCCGGCGGACTTTGTTCTGATGCGTTCAGGAGGGATTTATGATTCGTACAAACCTGTTTAAACCGACCAATGCCCATAAAATAACGGCCAGAAAAGGTGATTTTTATCTGCTGGAATATGAAAAGGATGTTTCTGTGAATCCGGAAAATGCGCAGCAGGCTTTTTTTGCGGCGAAGATGAATATCCGGAAGAGACAGGTGATTGCCAGACTGGATGGAAGCCACGGCGTGGTGACACAGGCGGGGGCCATGCAGATGATGATCGGCCAGCTGCATGTGATCACCAATATCAAAGGTGCCGGGGATCTGATGAAGAAGTATGTCAACAGCAAGTTTACCGGTGAAACCGCGATTAAACCCCGTTATACGGGGGTTGGTCTTCTGGTGCTGGAACCCACGTACCGGTATATTATTTTTGAAGATCTGGAAGACTGGAACGGCAGTATTGTAATCGAGGACGGCATGTTCCTTGCCTGTGATGACACGGTGCAGATCCGGATCACATCCCGTTCTTCCTTATCCTCTGCCGTTTTCGGTGAGGAGGGCTTGTTTAATACCTCCCTGCGGGGACGTGGTGTTGCGGTGCTGGAAAGTCCGGTGCCTCCGGAGGAACTGATTGTGGTGGAACTGGATAATGATACCATAAAAATCGACGGCAATATGGCCATTGCCTGGTCGGATAATCTGGAGTTTACGGTGGAAACGGTTTCTCCGGCGCTGGTGGGATCCAAAATTTCACAGGAGGGTCTGGTGAATGTGTATCGGGGAACCGGGCGCATACTGATTGCTCCGGTGGCATGCAATCATGGAATCTCTTTGCCGGATATTGAGGAGTGAAATCTACTTATTCGATAAATCAGACAAGTGATATAGCTGGTTAATTATTATTTGATGTACCAAAATAAAACAATAGAAATATGGAGGAGAATGTATTATGCTGAAGAATCCGGAACAGACAAAAAATGAAATTGTACAGTGGATTCGGGATTATTTTGAAAAGAACGGACCGAAGTGTGATGCGGTCATTGGTATTTCCGGAGGGAAAGATTCCAGTGTTACGGCGGCTCTTCTGGCGGAGGCCCTTGGAAAGGACCGCGTGGTGGGTGTGATGATGCCCAACGGCATCCAGAGTGATATCAGCGATTCTCAGGAAATAGTTTCCCTGCTGGGGATTCGGAATGTTACAGTGAATATCAAAGCCGGTGCGGACGGGCTTTCCGGTGCCATTGAGGAGGCTCTGGCAGACAGCAATGTGGGAATCCGCGAATTGTCCCGCGATTCCATGATTAATATGCCGCCCCGCCTTCGTATGAGCACCCTGTATGCCATTGCACAGGCACTGCCCAATGGAGGACGGGTTGCCAATACCTGCAATCGTTCGGAGGATTATATCGGCTATTCCACAAAATACGGAGATGCAGCGGGGGATTTCAGTCCGCTGTCCAATCTGCTGGTGCATGAGGTGATTCAGCTGGGTGAGGTTCTGGGAGTTCCGGAAAGACTGACCAGAAAAGCACCTTCAGATGGCCTCAGCGGTATGACCGATGAGGATAAGATCGGATTCACCTATGCGGTACTGGATCATTACGTGCTGACCGGAGAATGTGAAGACGAAGAGATCCGGAAGAAAATCGACCGGATGCATGCGCTGAATCTTCACAAACTGCAGCTGATGCCTGCATTTGAACTGAAAGACCATCAACAGGAGAACTAAAAGTCCACTTGCAGAGACTTCTGAGATACCATATCGAAAAACAGGAGGTAAGTTTATGCCCATACGTATTCCGGATGCCATGCCGGCACATGATATTCTGGAGCAGGAAAATATTTTTGTCATGTCGGAGTATCGTGCAATGACACAGGATATCCGTCCGCTGAAGATTCTGATTCTGAATCTGATGCCGACAAAAATTGTGACGGAAACCCAGCTGCTGCGAAAACTGTCCAATACGCCGCTGCAGGTCCATGTGGATTTTCTGCAGACGGCAACCTATACTTCAAAGCATACCGACAAATCCTATCTGGATCAGTTCTACTATACCTTTGATCAGATCTGTCATAATAAATACGATGGAATGATTATCACAGGCGCGCCTTTGGATTATGTTCCCTGTGAGGAAACGGCATACTGGAAGGAAGTCTGCGAAATCATGGAGTGGACCAAAACCCATGTCCACTGCACCTTCCATCTTTGCTGGGGAGCCTATGCAGGCCTGTATTACCATTTCGGAGTGGAAAAGCTGGATCTTCCGAAGAAGCTGTTTGGCGTATACAAACACCGGATTCTGAAACCGAATTCTCCGTTTTTCAGGGGATTTAACGATGAGTTTCTGGCACCCCATTCCAGAGCCACCGACGTGCGTCTTTCGGATGTGGAGGCCATTCCGGAGCTGGAGGTGATGGCTGTCACAAAGGAAGGAAGCCTTGCAATTGCCAAAACCACCGACAGCAGACAGATTTTTGTAACCTGCCATGCCGAATATGACAGAGACACGCTGGCGAAAGAGTACTGGCGTGATATGGAGAAGGGACTGACCACGGTGGATGTTCCGGTGAATTATTTTCCCGATGACGATCCGAAGCAGGATCCTCTGGTGACCTGGCGTTCCACCGGTCAGCTGCTGTACTCCAACTGGCTGAATTTTTATGTATATCAGAGCACTCCCTTTGATCTCAATGCGATCTGAGGATGAACTGAAAAAGGAAGGAAACAGGGAGGACAGGGGAAATCATGCAGGAAAATCTGGTCAACCTTTCTCTGGAAATCGGAGAAATGCTTCTGCAATGCGGCGGAAAGGTCAGCCGGGTGGAAAGCACGATACAGAGAATTCTTCTGGCATATGGATTTGTGCGTGTGGATGTATTTACCATTACCTCGGAAATACAGGTGACAGCGAAGGCGGAAGACGGGAAAATCTATTCTCAGATCCGGCGGATTGACCAATGGGGAATTGATCTTGCGGAACTTGAAATTCTGGACCGGTTCTGCCGGGACATCTGCAGGGAAAAGCCGGATTGTGATCAGATTTCATCGGGACTTAAGCAGCTGCAAAAGCAGAAGCAGGAACGAAATCAATCGGCTTCGGCCATTGCACTGTCCTATCTGGGGGCAATCTTATCGGCCTCCGGTTTTACCGTGTTTTTCGGAGGAAATCTGATGGATGCACTGGCGGCAGCTCCGCTGGCCTGCCTGATCACCATGCTCATCAAGCACAGTCGATTTGAAAGCTCCAATCAGCTGCTGATCTATTTCATGTTTGCATTTATCACAGGTATTCTGGGGGGAATTACGGTTAAAATAGCTGCATTTTTCGGGATGTTCCTGAATCTGGATAAAATCTGTATCGGATGCATCATGCTGACCATACCGGGGATTGCCATTACCAACTCCATCAGGGATATGCTGCTGGGGGAGATTATTACCGGTCTGTTTCGTCTGATACAGTCCCTTCTGATTGCCATGAGTATCGCAGGGGGATTCATTGCGGCCTACGGCTGCCTGTTCTGATATGGTATCGACAGGAAAGAAAAAGGATGCAGCAGCTGTAACTGTTACAGATGAATCAGGAACAAAGCAGCGTGGCAGAAAAAGAAAAAGTGAGAAGGGAAGTTTTGAAATGATATGGGATTTTGATGCAGCGGATCTGGTTCAGACACTGACCATTTTTGTGGGGACCATTGGTTTTTCCATTGCCATGTATTTACCGAAGAAATACTGGATTCTGGTTTCCTCCATCGGTACTTTATCCTGGATTCTGATTCTGATCTGCAGTCATTTTATGAGCAGTTTTTACTGCAACCTTTTTGCGGCGGCATTCTGCTCGGTGAGTGTTCATTTTGCAGCATCCAAAATCAAAACCCCGGTTACGGTACTGCTGCTGCCGGCGGCTGTGCCGATGTTCCCCGGTGGAAGTCTTTATTACACCATGTTCTATGGGCTTTCCGGTGAATATCAGCTGATGAAACAGTATGCATTTTCCACCTTTTCCACCATCTTTGCCCTGGCGATCGGGTTTTCCGCCATATCTCTTTTATATCGGGATACCGTGCGGAAAACGGAGATGATCGGTAAGACGGTGCTTCAGCATATCCACCAGAGAAAGCCGTGAGAAAGCCATGAAAAATGGCTATGAAACACCACAAAATACCATGCAAAAGTCATGAGAACACCATGAAAACGCCGGAACGGTACCGGTATTCTGCTCACACATGTATGGAGCGGAATCCGGTACCGTTCGTATCTATTCTGCACTGTTGTTTCTGGCGCATATTTTCAGATATCTCCGGTATTGTTCATCCTGTCCGAACAGATGAAAGAGATTCTCCAGAAACTGAAGGGAGGTTTCATTCAGCGGCTCTCCCTGCCTTGTACAGCATATCAGCAGATTATTCTTCTGGGATTCCACAGGAATAAAGCGCAGGGACGGGTCGGTGAGACATTTCTTCGTCCAGGGTGATACATACATCAGAGAATTCGTTTTCAAAAGCATTTCCTGACATAAGTAAACCGAGTTAAAAAACATAATCTGCTCCGTATTGAATCCGTGATTGTTCAGTTCGAAGTACAGATTTTCCTTGGCCTGAACCTCCATATCCAGACAGATATTCAGTACGGCCCGGCTTTCCGGAATGGTCAGATTCTCTCTGTTGTAATAATCGGAATGGGGCCCCACGCAGATGAAGACATCGCCGACTGCCAGAGTATGTAAATCCAGATGGGCTGCGTTCCGCATCCAAAGCTGCTTTTTTTCATCCTCACCGTAGCATACAAAGATACCGATATCGGAATGACGGTTCAGTACATGACTGATAACCTCCCCACGGTCTGCTTCCAGAATGTTATAATGGGTCAGATTGTGCTCATTGCTTTTATACATTTCATTCAGAAGATCCGGCATAAAATCGAATTCCTGACTGGCCACAAAGAGCCGCGAATATTTCGGCAGATTCTGCTGAAATGCATGATTCAGTCCGTCAGCTGCAGTCAGAATCTGTTTTGCGTAAAAGAGAAAAGAGTTCCCTTCTTCCGTCAATTCAATACCCTTTGGAGTCCGCGTAAAAAGTTTGATTCCATATTCCGTTTCCAGCTGTGCAATACTTTTGGTCAGACTGGGCTGACTGATATACAGTTTTCTCGCAGCCTTTGAAATGGAGCCGCATTCCTGTATTTTGATAAACTGTTCCAATTGTTCAATTTTCATATAATACCCCCTGTTTATCCAATGTATTCTCTAAAACATTATGCACAAAGAAATTCTGCATTTTCCGGGAATACATTTACCTATTCTGTTTTTCTATTACCCTCCTATAAAAGAATAGTATTTCCTATTCTACCTCTAATTATGAGATAATAACAGTACTTTAAAAGCTTTTGCAGATAATTCGTCAAAATAACGAATTTATTGAACAAAAATTCTGTAAAATATCATTTTTCTGATCATTGGCGCTCATCCTTTTTACCAGAAGGGTCATATTATTGCGGTTTAAAACCGATATGGCGTACATTTTTACACAGTAAGAGGGTGAGTTTGTCATGTGCTGCAGCGGTACGGGGGGTATACGGTGCGGAAAACAGAAGGATCGGAACAACAGGGGGTATGATATGAGATGGACAGGATTGCTGTCTGTTTCAGCAGACTCATTGATGGAGTAACAGTTTTTTCGTGGCAAAAGCTTTTTTATTCCCTTTTTTATAAAGAAAATCCGGCCAGTTTATCTATCCTCAAATGCATTATGCTTTCCTGAAGCATTACCTCATCCTCAGACTGGCCGGACTTTCAACGGAGCACTGTTTCCAGTGCTCCGTTTATTCTTACGTATATTCTGTTTTTCTATACTATTTCCTTTTATTTGGTACCGAAGATACGGTCACCTGCATCGCCGAGACCGGGGCAGATGTAAGCATTGTCATTCAGTTCACGGTCCAGATGGCCCACATAGATCTGTACATCGGGATGTGCTTTATGAAGTCTTTCCAGACCTTCCGGTGCAGCAATGATGCACATGAATTTGATGCTTTTGCCGCCGTGTTTTTTGATCTGGCCGATGGCATCAATGGCGGAACCGCCGGTTGCCAGCATGGGATCGGTAACAATGATGGTACGTTCTTCAATGGGACTGGGAAGCTTGCAGTAATATTCCACCGGTTCATGGGTTTCTTCATTGCGGTACATACCGATATGGCCGACCTTTGCGGTGGGAACCAGACTTAAGATACCGTCCACCATACCGAGACCTGCACGAAGAATCGGTACGATGGCAAGCTTGCGGCCTGCAATCATGGGGGTCATGCATGTCTCCAGAGGTGTTTCCACTTCCACATTTTCCAGAGGCAGATCACTTAAGGCAACAAAACCCTGCAGCATGGCAATTTCACCCACCAGTTTACGGAATTCATTGGTTCCGGTGTTCTTATCTCTTAAAATAGAGATTTTGTGCTGAATCAGCGGATGGTCAAAGATGACGATGTTGTTTTCATTGAAAAAGTCCATGAGAAGATCTCCTTTCCAGGTTTACTTCACACGAATGACCGGCTGGATTTACCGGTCATTCATGCAGTATTCGTTATTTGTTATCGCTGTTCTTCAGAAAAATACCGCGGCTCTGATCCCCCTTCGGATTTGCTCCGAATTCGTAATCATTTCCGGGAAGAATGGCGTTCAGGACGATACCTGCAACAGCTGCAATGGCAAGTGCAGTCAGCGTGATGGAGGTTCCGCCGATATGGAAGGTAAGACCGCCGGAGAAACCAAGTCCGCATACGAAGATAACGCCTGCAATGATCAGGTTGCGGGATTTGGTGAGATCCACCTGATTTTCAACCACGTTGCGAACACCGATTGCGGAAATCATACCGTAAAGCATGAAGGAAACACCGCCGATGATGGCTGCAGGCATGGTGGAAATAACCGCTGAGAACTTGGGAATAAAGGAAAGTACGATTGCAAATACAGCTGCAAGACGAATGACACGGGGGTCGTACACTTTGGAAAGCTCCAGCACACCGGTGTTTTCACCGTATGTAGTATTGGCAGGACCACCCAGCATACCTGCAAAAGCAGTTGCAAGACCATCGCCCATCAGCGTTCTGTGGAGACCGGGTTCTGCAATGTAGTTTTCATCCACTGTTGCAGAAATCGCAGACATATCACCGATATGTTCCATCATGGTAGCAACGGCAATGGGAGCCATAACCAGAATGGATGTGATGTCAAATTTGCACATCTGGAAAGAAGGAAGACCCACCAGACTGGAGCTGGCGATGGATGCAAAATCCAGAATCTGGCTTCCATCCGGATTGGTCATGCCGGACAGCTGCATGATCAGCGCAACAGCATAGGAAATCACAACACCCATCAGAATCGGGATGATTCGGAACATACCTTTGCCCCAGATGTTGAAGATAATGATAACTGCCAGGGCAACAAGAGCAAGGAACCAGTTGGTGGATGCATTGGAAACTGCGGAACCGGCAAGAGAAAGACCGATGCAGATGATGATGGGACCGGTAACAACCGGCGGAAGAAAACGCATCACGCGATTTACGCCTACCAGTTTGATAATCAGTGCAAGTACCAGATATAAAAGACCTGCGATCACAATACCGCCGCATGCATAGGCTGCCTTATCGTTGACAGACATCCCCTCGTAGATACCGGAGTTCAGGTTCGCACAGGTGTAAAAACCGCCCAGAAATGCGAAGGATGAACCTAAAAATGCAGGAACCTTGAACTTGGCACATACATGGAAAATCAAAGTACCGACACCGGCACAGAACAGTGTGACAGAAACCGACAGGCCCTTTGTCAGCGGTTCGCCGCATGCCTTTTCAAAATAGCCCGATACTAAAATGGGAACCAGAATGGTTGCACCGAACATGGCAAACATATGCTGGATACCCAGAATAAGCATCTTAACAGGACCCAGCTCTCTGGCATCGCGGATAGCTGCAGTGTTTTTTTCACTCATAATGAATTCCTCCCTATGTAAAATATTTCATTTATTATATAGGATAATGTTCTGCGATTCAATGGAAAATTGTACCTGTGCAAAAAAAACAGTTCTATTTGAAAGCCAGATAAACGCTTGCGGGCGATTTGGAGCAGGATGCAGTCTGCAAAGCAGACATTTTCCTGCTGATTCCTCTATCTGGATAAAGTATATCCCCGTCCGAGGACATTTCGCACCTGATCCACCACAACAAAGGCTGTCTGATCGATGGACTGTATCACCTGCTTTGTCTGCTGCAGCTTGGAGTAGGGGATGACAGATACAATCACCTTCATGGACTTTTTCTGAAAGCCCGATTCGGCATTCAGATATGTAAGACCCACATCTGCTTCCTTGAATAAAGCATCCCGGATCTGTTCGTATTTATCGGAAAAAACCATGACCTGAAGTTCTCCGGAACCAAAGGTGATGACCTGCTTTACAATAAAGGAACTTAATGTAATGGCCATAATACCGTATATGGATTTCAGGACGGGATGTCCGACAATCTGCAAAAGGATGACGGCCACATCGCAGAAATTCATAATGGCAGCGACAGAAAGACCGAATTTTTTATTTAGAATAACCGCCAGTGTATCAAAACCGCCGCCGGATGCACCGCTTCGAATGGTCAGACCGGCACCGATACCCAGCATACATCCTGCAATCAGAACACTGACCAGGGCATCCTCTTTCAGGCTGTTTATCGAAAAACCGGAAAAGAATTCCAGAAAAAGAGGGAAAAGTATACTGACAGCAACGGTTTTGGCAGCAAATTCTTTTCCGATAAACAAGAAACCTGCCAGAAGAAGGATCATATTAAAGAATAAAACCAGTACAGAAAGATTGATGGGAAGAATCGACTGCAGCACTTTGGCCAGACCGGTGACTCCACCTGCAGAAAACCCCTGCGGGATAATAATCAACCCAAAAGAAGCAGCCATTAATACGCAGCCGGAAAGCATTTCAATAAAAAGATAGATCTGTGTTTTCCATGATTGTTTTTGTTGTAACATATCCAGTACCTCACGAAATGAAAAGATGATTGTTTGGAATGGGCCCCTGTATATCCGTCTGTTCTGAAGCACATCAGTATAAGACATTGCTTATTATAAATGGCAGTTTATCTGATTGCAAACGCATAATTTCCATGATATTATAAGATTATCTTATAGTATGACACCAGGGGCAAAAGGTCATGCTGTTCATGCTTGCATACCCTAAAGGGCACGCGTGAAAAAGCATGACTTTGGGACCAGCAAAACATGAGAAGGATAAAGAAAATCATATGAACCTGAATCAGCTGCGCTATTTTGTATCCGTTGCCACGTATCAGAGCTTTACCCAGGCGGCGGAAGTTCATTTCCTGAGCCAGACTGCCATCACTCAGCAGATTCGTGCATTGGAAAATACATTGAATGTTACATTGATTGACCGGAAGAAACGGCCCATTGAACTGACCCCTGCCGGGAAGATTTTTCTGAAGGAGGCAAAGGTGATACTGGCTAAATTAGATGAAGCAGTGGCCAAAACCCATGAAGCATCAGCCGGTCTGGTGGGAACCCTGCGGATTGGTTATGAGAAAGGGTATGAACGCAGTAATCTCTCCGATCAGCTTCGGGAATTTCATCGGGAGTATCCCAACATTCTGTTCACCTGCATCCGTTCTGACACCGATCAGCTGGCAGCCAAACTGCTGGCAGACGATCTGGATGTGATCTTTGCCTGGGACAGCACCAACCTGCGGCAGAATGAACAGATTGAAAGCCGGCTGGAACTCCGCTCATCTCTGGTGGCGGCATTGTATCAGGGCCACCCCCTGGCATCCCGGAAAACCCTCAGGAGGGAAGACTTGCGCCACGAAACCATTTTGTATAGTTCCCCTTCTGCCGCCGGCGAATCACCGGGAGATGTTCACTTCATGAAACTGTATGAAAAAGCAGGATATCAGCCGAATATATTGTTGAAATCCAATGATATCGAAAGCCTGCTGATCATGGTGGCAGCAGAAGAGGGCATCACGATTTTATCTTCTTATTGTGTGGCCAAACTGATCAATGCGGATCATCTGGTCTTTATTCCGCTGGAGGGAGAAGAAGAGTACGAAGATATTTATGTCATGTGGAAGAAATCCAATGAAAATCCGGCACTGCAGTATTTTCTGGGGTAAGATTGAGGAAAAAGGAGCTGTCGTTGCTGTCACGGGCAAAAAACTGTCCGGAGGAGTGGAAACACTAAAAGCCCCTATGTTAACTGAATTTGTTATAAAAAACATCGGTTAACATAGGGACTGTATTTTTAGTCCGTTATAATTATTTTATAAAACTACTTCTTTCCGCAGGTGTAAATCGTATCAAACATTACTTCCAGATTTTCTCGTTTTGCATTGTCGATGCAGCCATTAAAATCAAAAATATAACCGCCGCCGGGAGCACAGATATCAATCAGTCGTTTTGTCTGATCGATAACCTGTTCTTTTGTACCGTGTTCCAGTGTATAAATCGGCAGATTTCCACTGATAGCTGCAGTACCGCCTAAGATTTCTTTTGCGCTGGCCATATCTACATTTTCAAAATGATAGATAACCTTTCCTTTCGGCACATCTGCCAGCTGTTCAAGACGGGTGTTATATTTTCCTTCTGTGTAGATAAATGGTGTAACACCCATATCAATTAATGCCATCATGCATTTTTTCAACGGTTTCCAATAAATCTTTTCATACTGTTCCGCACTCATGAATCCGTCCATTCCTTTATGGAGCGGGAAGAATACACGTTTTACCGGAAGTGGGAGATGTTTAAAGTACTGCCAGGATTCAATCTGGATATCAGCCAGCATATCACATGCTTCAGCCAGCTCATCTGCATATTCCAGCTGATCTGTAAGGGTAGCCAGTGTTCCGCGGAAATAATCACCAATAATATCAAAAGGTGCTTCTCCTGCACCTGTAAACATGGGAGGGAATCCCAGCTCGCCCAGTTTATTGGATACAGCATTGGAAGCATCTGCAGCTTTGGCATCTTCTTCACCGATTTTTGCAAGAAGCGCAAATGCCTCCTGAGCCTGCTTTGCATAAAGGGATGCGAGAGGAGTGGTATTCAGAATAATGGAAGGAACAAAGCGGATATCGGAAAGTCCGGAAAGTGCGGGGAAAGCTCTGGGAATATACTTTCTCAGCATAAATCCTGTAAAATCCTTAAGAAGTTCCGGATATTCATCTTCACTCATATATTCATTTTCAATTACCTGATGCGTGGAAAAATCAGGAACTCTTGTACCGGGACGGCCGGGCCAGTCGATCATGGTGGAGCGTGCAAGCTCATTGGCCTTTCCGCTGGTAAATGCGGTATGTGTAGTGGCATCCGGCTGGAATTCCTGATAGAATCTGATCAGCGCATCGCTTGCTTCATCAAAATTGTACATGGCGGCTTTATAGGAAGAACCCATCAGATTATAAGGAAGTGCACCAAACATGGGGCACATGGGAATTCTTTCCGGTTCTTTTAATAAAGTAGCATCTTCTACCAGCTGAATTCTTTTTTCAAAACGCTCTGATGCGGGTGTCTGTGCTTCAGAAGCTCTGACACCGGTTGCAAACCAGGATGAACTTGCATCAAAATTTTTCTGTTCTTTCATGAATTAGTAACCTCCTTCAGAATATGGCTTTCATTTTCCGGTTCATTCGATATAATAACTATATAAGATGAATCGGCTCATGTATACGGCTCAGTTATATAGGTTTTTTCGAATTATTCTCAGATTTTTCGTTTGCACAGACGAAAAATCTGAGAACAAAACGTGGGAATTATGTCGTGAACGAAAGAGGGGGATTTTTTTGAAATTGAGTATGGCAATCATTGAAAACTGGATCCGGCAATATCACCCGGTATCCACCATCATATCCGATCAGCCTACGATTTCCGGTGTTCGTCTGTTTTCTTATAACAACAATCCAAGTCCGGATTTTTTATATATTGGGCGAAACCGGGATTTTTTTGAACAATCGATATCAGATGAAATACTTCTGGTACATAGAAAAAGCGTGATCAGTCTGAAAACACAGGAACTGGAAGATGTAATGGATACCGTAATGGATGCCTTTTCCTTTTATCAGGAATGGGAACAACAAATGGCTGGTGCATTTCAAAAAGAAAATCCGGAACAAATCATTATTCATGCCTGTAAGGACATATTTGGACCGATGTTTTATACCAACATGAGTCTGCAGGTCACTGCATTTTCCAGACAATATCCGGAAGACAGCATTAATGAAAACTGGGGGGATTTCTGGAGATATGGAACTTTGTCAGTTGAGTCTCTTTCCCGTATGCAGGGAGGCCAGTATATGGAGAAGCTTCTTAAAAAATGGGACAGCGAAGTATTCAGAGAACCAAAGGCAGGAGGAGAGTATGAATATTCAATGATGATCAGTCAGGAAAATTCGTCCGGACAGCTTACCGGGCAGCTGACGATTATCAGTAAGACGCCGTTTCTGCCTTACCACAAACATCTTGCCATTTTTATCAAACGTGCTTTATGTCTTGTGGCAAATCACGACAGAAATGAAAGCTATGGATCGATTATACAGAGTCTGTTCTGCGATTTCCTTTTGGGGAAACACAACAACCATACAAGCCGCAGTACCTTTTATCAGCTTCTGGGATGGAATCCGGAACAGTATTTTTTGATAGTTCTTCTTCATCGGGAACATGGTTCCACCGTCACCTGCAGCTATGACATGAGAAAACTGAAACAGCATTTTCCCAATATTTTATATTGTGATGAATCGTTGGTGTCGCCTGCATCTTCGGATATTGTCTGCTGTGTTCCGATCAAAATTCTCAATAAAACTACTAAAAACACGCCGCTCTGCATTGAGTCACCGGACGGATTTTTCCGTTTTGCAGGGCAGATGAATCTGAACTGTCATGCCAGCTATGCATTCTCCGGCATGGAACATGCAGCAGAACAGTACCGGCAAGCCATGCTCTGCAGAAAAAATGGATGCAAAACCTTTTATGAATGTGCGCTGCAGGATCTTGCAAGTCTGGAAAGTGATGCTGTATCCCGCAGACATGCCATACATCCTGCTTTATCCAAAATTCAGGAATATGATCGGGAAAACCAGACGATGTATTATGAGATTCTGAAAACCTATCTGCGATGTGAACGAAATCGTGGGAAAACAGCAGAACTTCTGTATGTTCATAAAAACACACTGCTTTACAGACTTGAAAAAATGATTTCTCTGTTTAAACTGAATCTGGAAGACAGTTATGAACGGGAATATCTTCTTTTCTCCATCCGATGTCTGGACAGCGTCAGAGAATGATATTGATAATTGCATTTTTCACCATGGAATATTCTTTTGCTTCTTTGGAGATACTATTTTACAAAGTATTTACTTAAACAGGATAGTGGATTTTACTGCTGTTTCATAATATGATATAACGGTCAGAAGGTCATCTGTTTCATGCTTTCATACCCTGAAGAGTACGCATGAAAATACATGATTTTGGAATCCGTAAAATATGAGAAAACATCCCGGCTATGGGATGCAGGGAAGGTAAAGATGATCGATTTCAATCAAAAGAAAGGCTTCATCTGTGATATGGATGGAGTCATTTATCATGGAAATAAGGTTCTGCCCGGAGTGAAGGAATTCATTGACTGGCTTCAGCAGGAACAGAAAGAGTATTTGTTTCTTACCAACAACAGCGGGATGACGCCCAGAGAACTTCATCAGAAGCTGAAACGAATGGGTCTGGAAGTGCCGGAAGAGCATTTTTATACAAGTGCCCTTTCAACAGCAGAATTCTTAAAGACACAGGCACCCGGGTGTTCTGTATTTGCAATCGGAGAAGCAGGACTGCTGAATGCTTTGTATGATGTAGGCATTACGATGAATGACGTAAATCCGGAATATGTGGTTGTGGGAGAGGGACGTACCTACTCGCTGGATACACTTACAAAGGCGGTAAATCTCGTGCTTCATGGAGCAAAACTGATCGGAGCAAATTCAGATCTGTCAGGCCCAATTGAAAATGGAATTGCACCTGCCTGCAGAGCGCTGATTTCTCCGATTGAAATGGCAACCGGCAAGAACGCTTATTTTTGTGGAAAACCGAATCCGCTGATGATGCGTACAGGTCTGCGTATGCTGGGATGCCATTCAGAGGAAGCGGTTATTATCGGCGATCGGATGGATACCGATATTATTGCCGGAACAGAGAGCGGAGTTGATACGGTACTTGTTCTTTCCGGAGTTTCATCGAAGGAGACACCGGGGTTATATGCGTATCAACCCACTGTGATCTTAAACGGTGTGGGCGATATCGTAACCATATCGAAGAACTTTCCATTGTAATGGATGAGTTGTGACGGATGAGATAAGTTGATTTGACATGGCACTGAGTCTGATGAAAAAAGGCTCAGTGTTTTT
>JBJELP010000053.1:0-16594 GCA_051879215.1 Lachnospiraceae bacterium | reverse complement strand
AATGATCCAGATCAGACTGCTGCATCCGCAGTTGTCATTATGATCCATAAAAGTGCTGCATCCGCCGGAGCAGTTTGTTGCAGATAAATCGCTCATGAGAAAAACCTCCAAGTTCTTTTACAGTATATCTTATGAATATAAGCTTGACCTGTTACAGAAAAAATATTAATATATCAGCAGCAGATCTGCAGAAGGAGAGAC
This sequence comes from Lachnospiraceae bacterium, assembly GCA_051879215.1. GTDB lineage: Bacteria > Bacillota > Clostridia > Lachnospirales > Lachnospiraceae > TWA4. The sequence goes on along the minus strand of JBJELP010000053.1, from coordinate 16,393 downwards.
GTATTATGATGAAGGTTGATATATATACAGATGGTGCCGCCAGAGGAAACCCGGATGGACCGGGAGGATATGGAGCTGTTATCCTGTATACGGCACCGGATGGTACTTTACACAAAAGAGAATATTCTCAGGGATATCGGAAAACAACAAATAATCGCATGGAACTGATGGCTGCCATAGCAGCCCTGGAAGCATTGATCCGTCCATGTGAGGTGGATCTGTATTCTGATTCTTCCTATCTTGTCAATGCCTTTAATCAGCACTGGATTGACAGCTGGGAGAAAAAGGGATGGAAACGTGGAAAAAATGAAGAGGTAAAGAACCAGGACCTCTGGAAACGTCTTCTGGCCGCTGCAGCTCCCCATACCATTCGATGGCATTGGGTAAAAGGACACAACGGGCATCCGCTGAATGAACGCTGTGACGAACTGGCAACTTCTGCTGCCGATGGCAATCAGCTGATTGCGGATCCCGGGGTATCGGAAAGATAGGTTTTGACACTATTTTGCATTTATGTTATACTTTATCCAAAGCTATCTGATCATTCAGCGGCTTTCATTATTATTTCCTGTATGAATAACGAGGTACTTATGAAACGCGTATTATTAAAACTGAGCGGTGAGGCTCTCGCCGGCGAGAAAAAATTTGGATTTGATGAAGCAGTATGTAAGGAAGTGGCAGCACAGGTGAAACCGGCAGTGGATGCAGGTCTTCAGCTGGGTGTTGTAATCGGCGGCGGCAATTTCTGGAGAGGAAGAACCAGCGATGCCATCGAACGTACCAAAGCAGATCAGATTGGTATGCTTGCTACTGTTATGAATGCAATATATGTATCGGAAATTTTCAGAAATGCAGGTATGAAAACAGAAGTTCTCACACCCTTTGCAGTTGGTACCATGACAAAGATGTTTTCCAAAGATCTTGCCACAGAGTGCCTGGAAGCCGGCAAGGTTGTCTTCTTTGCAGGAGGAACCGGTCATCCTTATTTCTCAACGGATACCGGAGTTGCTCTCCGTGCGATTGAGATGGAAGCGGATATGATTCTTCTTGCAAAAGCAGTTGACGGTGTATATGACAGTGATCCCAAGAAGAATCCGGCAGCAAAGAAGTATGACAGGGTATCCATTCAGGAAGTGATTGACAAACAGCTGCAGGTAATTGACCTGACTGCTTCCATTATGTGTATGGAACAGAAGATGCCCATGGCTGTATTCGGATTGAATGAAGAGAACGGAATATGCCGGGCTCTTCAGGGTGATATTACCGGTACTTATGTAACTGTTGAATAACAGCTGATTCTAAGCTGTTTTATCTGATATAAGATCAAATCCCGAGAGGAGAAGTTATATGAACGAAGTAGTAGAAGAAAAATTAATGGTATTTGAGGAAAAGATGGAAAAGAGTCTGGAATCTCTGAAAAAGGAGTACCTGACTGTTCGTGCAGGACGTGCCAATCCGCATCTTCTGGACAGAATCACAGTAGAATACTACGGTGCACCCACACCTCTTCAGCAGGTGGCAACCATTTCCACTCCCGAAGCAAGAATCATTCAGATTCAGCCCTGGGACAAGAGCCTGATCCGTGCCATTGAGAAGGAAATCAACAAATCCGATATCGGCATCAATCCCAACAACGATGGTTCTGTCATTCGTCTGATCTTTCCGGAACTGACAGAAGATCGTCGTAAGGAACTGTCAAAGGATGTAAAGAAAAAGGGTGAGGCAGCCAAGGTTGCAGTCAGAAATATCAGACGTGATGCCATGGATATGCTGAAAAAGGCTGGAAAAGCAGGGGATGTATCTGAAGATGAACAGAAGAATGCAGAAATAGACGTTCAGAAAGCAACCGATTCCTTTATCGCAAAGATTGATAAGGAAATTGAAGCAAAAACCAAGGAGATCATGACCGTATAACAGGATGATGTATGGTGGATTATGGAGAGGGATAATCGAGTTGTCCCTCTCATTTTTCGCTTATCCCCAAAATGTAAAATGGAGGAATGGATATGGATTGTTCTATGAAGATACCGAAACATGTTGCAATTATCATGGATGGCAACGGAAGATGGGCAAAAGCCCACAAAGTCCCCCGGCAGATGGGACATAAAGCAGGCTGCGAAACGCTGGAACAGACGGTTGAAGACGCAGCAAGACTTGGAATTGAATATCTGACTGTTTATGCATTTTCCACTGAAAACTGGAAACGTTCGGAAGAAGAAGTCGGCGCGTTGATGCAGCTGTTCCGCTTTTATGCAAAACGTCTGCTGAAAATAGCGACGGAAAACAACATCCGGGTGAAGATGATCGGTGAAAAAAGCCGGTTTGCTCCGGATCTGAAGGAAGCCATTGAAAAGCTGGAGACCTCAACTGCAGATAATACCGGACTGACTTTTGTGATTGCAGTGAATTACGGCAGTCGGGATGAGATGGTTCGTGGTATGAGAAAGATGATTGCAGATGTTTCCGAAGGAAAACTGAATGCAGCAGATGTAACGGAGAGTACATTCTCTTCTTATCTGGATACGGCCGGTATGCCGGATCCGGATCTGATGATCCGCACCAGCGGTGAAGAAAGACTGTCCAACTTCCTTTTGTGGCAGCTGGCTTATACCGAGTTTTATTTCACTGACATTCTCTGGCCTGATTTTAACCGTGCTGAACTGGAAAAGGCCATTGCATATTATAATGGAAGAGACCGTCGTTTTGGCGGAAGAAATGAGGAATAGTAATGGAAAAAGAAAAAACTTCTTTCTTTCAATCGACTTTTTTTATCCGGACCTGCAGCGGTATTGTACTGGTTCTTCTGGCGCTGTTTTTTATCATAAGCGGTGGCAATATCCTTCTGGGCGGGCTGGGTATCATTTCTCTGATTGGTATGTCTGAATTATATAAAGTGATGAAAATGGACAGAAAACTTCTGGGCTTTACGGGATATCTCTTATGTGTACTGTATTATGCCCATCTGTATTTTGCCATGAATGACAGCAGTCAGGTTGTTTTTCTGGTTATCCTGTCACTGATTCTGCTCCTTGCGGTTTATGTGTTCCGATTTCCGGAGTACAAATCCGAACAGGTGATGACAGCATTTTTCGGTATTTTTTATGTGGCTGTCATGCTTTCCTATATCTATCTGTGCAGAATGATGGATGGCGGTGCATACCTTGTATGGCTGGTATTCCTGTGCTCCTGGGGATGTGATACCTGTGCCTATCTGACCGGTATCTGTATTGGAAAGCATAAGATGGCTCCCGTTCTCAGTCCAAAGAAATCCATTGAAGGAGCAGTGGGCGGCGTGATCGGAGCGGTTCTTCTGGGAATTCTGTATGGATATGTTTTCCGAAACCAGATTCCTGCAGAGAATGCAAGCTTCCTTTGCGCAGTTGTCTGCGGCATTGGATCTCTGATTTCCATGATCGGAGATCTTGCGGCATCTGCGATCAAAAGAAATCATGAGGTAAAGGATTACGGAACACTGATTCCGGGACATGGTGGTATTCTGGACCGCTTTGACAGTGTTATTTTCACAGCTCCTGTGATATATTATACTATACAGTTTCTAATGAAATAGTGATCCGTTATTCTTTTTTGCAAACGTGGAGGTTATATGAAAACAATTTCTATTCTTGGATCGACTGGTTCCATCGGAACACAGACCCTGGAAGTTGTCCGTCAGACCGGAGATTTCCGTGTCAGTGCTCTGACCGCAGGATCCAATATTGATCTGCTTGAGAAGCAGATGAGAGAATTTCAGCCTGTGCTGGTTGGAGTCATGGATCCGGATAAGGCCGAACAGCTGAGACAGCGTACGTCTGATCTGAATATAACAGTTCTTTCCGGCATGGAAGGACTTCTTGCTGCAGCGTCGGAACCTTCTGCAGATATGGTTGTGACTGCAGTTGTGGGTATGATTGGAATCCGACCGACTCTTACAGCCATTGAATCCGGCAAGGATATTGCGCTTGCCAATAAGGAAACACTGGTAACGGCAGGTCATCTGGTGATGCAGGCTGCCAGGGAAAAAGGTGTGCGTATTTTCCCTGTGGACAGTGAGCACAGTGCCATTTTTCAGTCTATGAAACGGGAAGAACATTCGAAAATCAGCCGGATTCTGCTGACTGCATCCGGTGGCCCCTTCCGGGGAAGAACACTGGAAGAACTGGCAGATGTAAAGGTGGAGGATGCTCTGAAGCATCCCAACTGGAGTATGGGAGCCAAGATAACCATTGATTCTTCTACGATGGTAAATAAAGCTCTGGAAGTGATCGAAGCAAAGTGGCTGTTTGATGTGACCTTTGATGAAATAGAAGTTGTCGTGCAGCCCCAGAGTATAATCCATTCCATGGTTGAATTTGTGGATGGCGGTATTATTGCACAGCTGGGCACACCGGATATGAAGCTTCCAATTCAATATGCTTTATATGAGGCAGAACGAAATGTGATGCCCGGTGACCGTCTGAATTTTGCTGCGTTAAAACAGATCACCTTTGAAGCACCGGATATGGATACATTCCGCGGTCTGGCCCTTGGCTATGAAGCAGGCAGAGAGGGAGGCAGTGTTCCCACTGTTTTTAATGCTGCCAATGAATGGGCTGTTGCACGTTTTCTTGACAGAAAAATCGAATATCTGGACATCATCCGCATTATTGAGGATGCCCTTTCCCACCATGACAGGATCGAACATCCGGATCTGGATACTATTCTGGCTGCGGAAGCAGAAACTTATTCTTATCTGGAAAGCAGGTGGAATCATTGAAACTGGTTGGTATCATTTTATCCATTCTGGCATTCAGTATTCTGATTATTTCCCATGAACTGGGTCATTTTCTCCTTGCGAAGCTGAACGGAATCTATGTGGAAGAGTTTTCCGTGGGTATGGGTCCGACTCTTCTTTCCTGGCAGGGAAAAGAAACACGGTATTCATTAAAGGCGTTTCCCTTTGGCGGTTCCTGTATGATGATGGGAGAGGATGAGAACAGCAGTGATGAACGTGCTTTCGGTAATAAAGGAGTATTAGCAAGAATTTCCGTACTGGCTGCAGGTCCGGCTTTTAATTTTATTCTTTCTTTTATTCTGGCCGTTATGGTATTGGGCAGTATGGGCATCGATGAACCGGTGCTTTCCGGTGTTCTGAATGGATATCCGGCAGAAGAAGCCGGCATGCAGGCAGGAGACCGGCTGGTGAAACTGAATTCGGAAAAAATCCATGTATACCGGGATGTGATATTATATCTGACGATTCATGCCGGAGAGCCTCTGGATGTTGTATATGAACGGGATGGTGAGCTTCTGCAGACAGAGATTACACCAGAGTTCAGTGACGAATACGGTACCTATATGATGGGAATTGAGGTCAGTTCGGAACGTGTCAGAAAAGGACCGCTGGAAACCCTGGGCTATGGCTTGAATGAAGTGGTTTACTGGATCCGATATACACTGATTTCATTGAAAATGATGATATCCGGTCAGGTGGCTGTACAGGATGTATCCGGACCGGTCGGAATGGTTTCCACCATGACAGACATGGTGGAGGAAAGCAGTACCAGCGGTCTGTTTTATATATTTGTGAATCTGGCCAATGTCTGTATTCTGTTAAGTGCCAATCTGGGTGTACTGAATCTGCTCCCATTGCCGGCACTGGATGGCGGTAGGCTGCTCTTCTGTCTGATTGAACTGGTCAGAGGCAAGCCGGTAAAGCAGGAATTTGAAGCAGTGGTGCATGCCATCGGTCTGATGCTGCTGTTAGGATTCAGCATGCTGATTCTGTTTAAAGATATCTGGCAGCTGGCAGGATGACCTGCAGAAGATATCCCTTTGCAAACCGGGTTCGGCGCCCGATCTCCCCAGGCGTCGATTTGATTTTTAGGAGGTAATATATGTTAAGAAATCAGACCCATGAAGTAAAAATCGGTGATCGAATCATCGGGGGAAATCATCCCGTTCTGATTCAGTCCATGACCAATACGAGAACCGATGATATAGAAGCAACTGTTGAACAGATTCTCCGTCTGGAGGAGGCAGGATGTGAAATCGTCCGCAGTACGGTTCCCGATGAAGCAGCGGCAAAGGCGCTGGATCAGATCCGTTCCAGAATCCATATTCCTCTGGTTGCAGATATTCATTTTGATTATCGGATGGCAATCATGGCCATTGAGAACGGTGCCGATAAAATCCGGATTAATCCCGGAAATATCGGCAAAAGAGAACGGATTCAGGCCGTTGTGGATAAAGCCAGAGAATATAATGTACCGATTCGTGTGGGTGTCAACAGCGGTTCTCTGGAGAAGAATATTGTGGAAAAATATGGCAGGGTAACTGCAGAAGGCCTTGTGGAAAGCGCACTGGATAAGGTAAAACTGATTGAAGATATGGGTTATGGAAACCTGGTTATCAGTATCAAATCCTCCAATGTGCCCATGTGTGCAAAGGCCCATGAACTTCTGGCCCCCAGAACCAATCATCCGCTCCATGTGGGAATTACAGAATCAGGTACCGTTATGTCCGGAAGCATCAAATCGGCAGCAGGTCTGGGAATTATTCTCTATGCCGGCATTGGCAACACCATTCGTGTTTCTCTGACAGGGGATCCGGTGGAGGAAATTAAGGCGGCAAAAATGATTCTGCGGGATCTCGGACTTCGGACAGGCGGTGTGGAAGTCATATCCTGCCCCACCTGCGGACGCACAAAAATTGACCTGATTTCCCTTGCGAATAAAGTGGAAACCATGGTTGCAGGAATTGAAAAACCGCTTAAAGTGGCTGTAATGGGCTGTGTTGTAAACGGACCCGGTGAAGCAAAGGAAGCAGATCTGGGTATTGCAGGCGGCATCGGCGAAGGTCTTCTGATTCGAAAAGGGGAAATTATCCGTAAACTGCCGGAGGATCAGCTGCTGCCTGCATTAATGGAAGAAATCCGGAAATTTTAATATAATACGGAAAATAGATTAGCAGAGAAAAGGTGAAGCATGTCAAAGACATTTACAGAAGTACTGCCCGGTTTTCAGGGATCTTCAGAAACGGAACCGATTTTGAAATGGATTGTCATTCAGCGTGTTTCCAGAAGCCGGGCACTGGATACCATTTCCATCTATCTGACTGCGGAACGTCTGATCCCCAAGCGATTGATATACAAGCTGGAAGGCGAAATCAAAAAGCAGTATTTTTCTACATCCGGTACAAAAATCCGGATATTTGAAGATTATCGTTTATCCGATGCCTGGTCAGCATCCTATCTGCTGGAGCAGTACAGAGACAGCCTTCTGCTGGAGCTGAAGTATTACAGTCATCTGCTGTATAACATGTTTGAGCATGCTGAACTGATTTTTCCTGCCGAAGATGAGCTGATGGTGGAAGTGGAGGACAATCTGATTGCCCGATCAAAAGGGCAGGAGCTGGAGAAGATTCTCCACAAAGTCCTGAATGAACGGTTTCATATGAACATTCTGGTTCGCCTGATTTATGTGAAGCATGACCAGGAAGCGCAGGTCAGACGTGAAGAGCAGGAAAGCTTCATTGAACAGGAAACCCGGAAAATTGTGGATGAGATTATGAAGCGGAAGCAGGAAGCCGGGGAAGAGAAAGAGGAATTCCTCAATGCCGGTAAACAGGAGAAAAAGAAGACCTCTGAAAAAATGGCTGTTTCTGCCGGAAAAGAGAAAAATACGGCTCTTTCGGCGGGAAAAGAAAAGAGGACATCTGCGGCGGATCCATCTGCACCGAAAGGCAAATACCAGAAAGGTTTTGCAGGCAAAAAGAATTTTTCCAATGGGGAAACCAGAAATTACCCGAAAAAATCGGAGGATATGATTTATGGAAGGTACTTTGAGGGACCTGCTGTTCCGCTGGAAGAAATTCAGGGTGAAATGGGTGAAGTCATTGTCCATGGAGAAATCCGGGATGTGGAATTCAAAGAATTGAAAACCGGAAGTACAATCTGTCTGTTCCATCTCTTTGACGGCACCGATACCATTGGTGTTAAAACCTTCTCCCGGGCGGACATGGTGGAGGATCTGAAAGCAGGAATAAAAAAAGGAAGCTATGTTGCAGTGAAAGGAATTGCTGCATTGGACAGTTTCGACCGGGAAGTTTCTGTTTCTTCTGTCCGGGGAATTAAAAAAGAGGCAGCTCCGGAAAAACATGTACGAATGGATAAAAGTCCGAAAAAGAGAGTAGAACTTCACTGTCATACCAAATTCAGTGAACTGGATTCGGTTGCGGATGTATCGGAACTGATGAAAACGGTTTATGACTGGGACATGCCGGCCCTTGCCATAACCGATCACGGAAATGTACAGGCATTTACGGAAGCGTTTCACAGACTGGATTCGAAGAAACCCTTCAAAATGCTTTATGGCATGGAAGGATATCTGGTGGACGATCTGATCAATATCGTTGAAAATCCAGGTGATTTTACATTAGATGATACCTTTGTGGTATTTGATCTGGAAACCACCGGTCTGAACAATAATGTACATAAGATTATCGAAATCGGTGCTGTAAAAGTGGAAAAGGGAGTGGTTGTTGATCGTTTTTCTTCTTTTGTAAACCCCCATGAACCCATCAGCTTTGAAATTGAGGAACTGACGGGAATTAATGATTCGATGGTGAAGGATGCAGACAGCATAGAAAAAGTGCTTCCCGAATTTCTGCAGTTTTGTGAAGGGGCTGCCCTGGTTGGTCACAATGCATCCTTTGATGTGAATTTTATACTGAAAAATGCAAAGAATCTTCATATTCCCCTTGAAAATGTCTGCTGGCTCTGTACCATGCGTATGGCGCGGTTTTTCTTTCCCAACAGCAAGAAAGCAACCCTTGACCATGTGGCGAAGGAACTGGGAATTACGCTGAATAATCACCATCGTGCAGTGAATGATGCCGAGTGTACAGCCGGCATTTTTATTGAGTTTATTAAAAAATTTAAAGAACGTAAGGTCTATACTCTGAAGGATGTGAATCGGGTTTCCGCTGCCACACCGGAACTGATCCGAAAAAATCCCCAGGTATATCATATTGTTATGATAGCCAAGAACGATCTGGGCCGGGTGAATTTGTATCGTCTGGTTTCCGAATCCCATCTGACCTATTTCAACCGAAGACCCAGAATTCCCAAATCCCTGCTGATGGAAAACCGGGAAGGATTGATTATCGGTTCGGCCTGTGAGGCAGGGGAACTGTTTCAGGCTATTCTGCTGGGGGTGGATGACGCAAGGATTACGGAACTGGTTAATTTTTATGACTATCTGGAAATTCAGCCCATCTGCAACAACCGGTTTATGCTGAAGCAGTCAAAGTATGGTGTATCATCAGATGAGGACCTTCAGGAACTGAATCGAAAGATTTACAATCTGGGTAAGGTATTCAATAAACCGGTGGTTGCCACCTGTGACTCCCATTTTATGAAACCGGAGGATGCCATTTACCGGAGCATTATTCTTGCGGGGCAGGGCTTTAAAGATGCTGATGAAGCTACGCCGCTTTATTTCCGGACCACAGAAGAAATGCTGGATGAATTCCGTTATCTGGGGGATAAAGAAGCGGAAGAAGTGGTTATCACCAATACCAATCTGATTGCCGATATGTGCGACCGGATTGAACCGGTGCGTCCGGATAAGTGTCCGCCGGTGATTGAAAATTCAGACAGAGACCTGCGCGATATGTGTTATAAAAAAGCCCACAGCATCTACGGGGAAGAACTTCCTCAGGTGGTGGTGGACCGTCTGGAAAAGGAACTGCATTCCATTATCAGCAACGGATTTGCCGTTATGTATATTATTGCGCAGAAACTGGTTTGGAAATCCAATGAAGATGGTTATCTGGTTGGTTCCCGTGGCTCCGTTGGCTCTTCCTTTGTTGCCACCATGTCCGGTATTACGGAAGTAAACCCGCTGAGTCCCCATTATTATTGTTCGGAATGCCATTATTATGACTTTGATTCCGAGGAAGTCCGGGCCTTCAGCGGCATGGCCGGCTGTGACATGCCGGATAAAAAATGTCCGGTATGCGGTGCTCCTCTTCATAAAGATGGGTTTGATATTCCTTTCGAAACCTTCCTTGGTTTTAAAGGAGATAAGGAACCGGATATCGACCTGAACTTTTCGGGAGAATATCAGAGCAAAGCCCATGATTACACAGAAGTGATCTTTGGAAAAGGCAATACCTTCCGTGCCGGTACCATTGGTACGCTGGCCGATAAAACCGCCTTTGGTTACGTAAAGAAATATTATGAAGAACGTGGTATTACAAAACGGCGGTGTGAAATGGAACGGATTGCCTCCGGGTTTGTGGGTGTAAAACGGGGTACCGGGCAGCATCCGGGCGGCATTATCGTAATGCCCCATGGGGAAGAAATCTATTCCTTCACGCCTGTTCAGCATCCGGCCAATGATATGACCACAAAGACCATTACCACACACTTTGATTACCATTCCATTGACCATAACCTTCTGAAGCTGGATATTCTGGGCCATGATGATCCCACCATGATCCGCATGCTGGAGGATCTGATTGGCATTGATGCCAGAACGATTCCTCTGGATAATAAAGAGGTTATGAGCCTTTTCCGCAGTATGGATGCCCTGGGAATCACCCCGGATGACATTGATGGGACGCCCCTTGGTACCCTCGGGATTCCGGAATTCGGTACGGATTTCGCCATGCAGATGTTAATTGACACTCAGCCCAAATATTTTTCGGATCTGGTCCGTATTGCCGGACTGGCCCATGGAACAGACGTATGGCTGGGAAATGCACAGGATCTGATCGTCAGTGGTACGGCAACCATTCAGACGGCAATCTGTACCCGAGATGACATTATGATTTATCTGATCGGCAAAGGAATGGACTCGGAAAAGTCCTTTAAGCTGATGGAAAAAGTACGAAAAGGCAAAGGACTGACACCGGAGGAACAGGAAGCCATGCGGGAAAACAATGTACCGGAATGGTACATTCAGTCCTGTCTGAAAATCAAATATATGTTCCCCAAGGCCCATGCCGCTGCTTACGTTATGATGGCATGGAGAATCGCTTACTGTAAGATTTTCTATCCGCTTGAATACTACACGGCTTACTTTTCCATTCGTGCAGATGCTTTTAACTATGAACTGATGTGTCTGGGACGGGAAGTTCTGGACCGGCATCTCCATATCCTGCAGAACAGTACGGAAAAAATCAGTGCCATGGAAAAAACCATGATCAAGGATATGCGAATCGTTCAGGAAATGTATGCACGGGGATTTGAATTTATGCCAATCGATATTTATAAAGCGAAGGCAACCCGGTTTCAGATCATTGACGGCAAAATCATGCCATCCTTTGCAAGTATTGACGGTCTGGGAGAAACGGTAGCGGTTAAGATCGAAGAAGCAGCAAAGGATGGACAGTTTCTGTCATTGGAAGATTTTGCAGCCAGAACCAAGGCCACTTCAACCAATATTGCCGTTATGAAGCGTCTGGGCCTGTTCGGCGACATTCCCGATACCAATCAGCTGGATTTCCTCAGCATGATCGCAGATTGGGACAGCAATCAGGGGTTGGAATAAGGGGAAAGGAAATGTTTATATATGAATAAATTAGCGTTAAGCGAAGAAATATTACTGAAGGTGGAAAAACCCGCCAGATACATCGGCGGTGAATATAATGCAGTGGTCAAAGACCCTGCGAAAGTAAAAACCAGGATTGCCATGTGTTTTCCTGATGTATATGAAATCGGTATGTCCCATCTGGGTATGCAGATTTTATATGATATGTATAATCAGCGGGAAGATATCTGGTGTGAGCGTGTGTTTTCTCCCTGGCTGGATCTTTATGAGATCATGAAACGGGAGCACATCCCGTTATTCGGTCTGGAATCTCAGGATCCCATTAAAGATTTTGATTTTGTCGGTATTACCATTCAGTATGAAATGTGTTATACCAATATTCTGCAGATTCTGGATCTGGCACAGATTCCTCTGCTTGCCTGTGATCGTTCCAATGAGGATCCCATCATTATCGGCGGTGGTCCCTGTACCTACAATCCGGAACCCATTGCGGATTTCTTTGATCTGTTCTATATCGGTGAGGGCGAGATCAACAATCTGAAGCTGGTGGATCTGTATCAGGAATGCAGGGCACAGGGATTTGACAGAAAGCAGTTTCTGATGAAGGCTTCACAGATTCCGGGCATTTATGTACCTTCCCTCTATGAAGTCACCTATCATGAAGATCAGACCATTGCTTCCTTTACACCGGTTTCTCCGGAGGTACCTGCAACGGTACGGAAGGTGGCAGCAGAGGATCTTTCCTCATTATGTTATCCGGAAAAACCCATTGTTCCTTTCATTAAAGTCACCCAGGACAGAGGTGTGCTGGAAGTGATGCGCGGCTGTATCCGCGGCTGTCGTTTCTGTCAGGCAGGTATGGTGTACCGTCCCAGAAGAGAACGGAAAACCGAGGATCTGCTGAAACTGGCTGAAAGCATTCTGAAAAATACCGGACATGAGGAACTGTCCCTCAGTTCCCTGAGTACCAGTGATTTCAGAGATCTGGCAGGTCTGATGAACGGACTGATTGATCACTGCAATGCACAGCATGTGAACCTGTCCCTTCCTTCCCTGCGTATTGACTCTTTCTCCCTGGATATCATGAGCAAAGTACAGGATATCAAAAAAAGCAGTCTGACTTTTGCACCGGAAGCAGGTACCCAGCGTATGCGAAACCTGATTAACAAGGGACTGACGGAAGAAGATATTCTGGATGGATCCAGAAAGGCTTTTCTGGGCGGATGGACCAAGGTGAAGCTGTACTTCATGCTGGGTCTTCCCACAGAAACCGTGGAAGATATGGAAGGAATTGCAGAGCTGGCCAACAAGATTGCGGCGGAGTATTTTGATGCCATTCCCAAGCCCGAACGGAAGGGCAGTGTACAGATTACATCCAGTACCTCCTTCTTTATTCCCAAACCCTTCACACCTCTGCAGTGGGCACCCATGTGTGAAATGGAAGAATATATTGAAAAAGCGGTGATTGTAAAACGTGCCATGAAAAACCAGCTGAATCAGAAACGATTGAGCTATCAGTGGCATTCCCCGGAAGCGTCCATTCTGGAAGGCATTTTTGCGCGAGGCGACCGTCGTGTGGGAGGTGCTATCCTGAAAGCATATCAGGAAGGATGCATCTATGACGCGTGGTCGGAACAGTTTGATTATGAGAAGTGGATGGGCATTCTGGCAGAATGCGGCCTGGATTACCACTTCTATACCACAAGGGAAAGAAGTCTGGATGAAATCTTCCCCTGGGATTTTATTGATGCCGGTGTCAGCAAAAAATTCCTGATCCGTGAATGGAAGAAAGCCATGGCAGAAGAAGTAACGCCCAACTGTGCAGAAAAATGTGCCGGCTGCAGTGCGGATCGTTACAGCAGATCTGCGTGTCATGGGGAGCATCATGTGTGCGCCGGTCAGGGATGTCCTGCTGCGAAAAGCTCATCTCTGAATAGTGAAACCGACAGGATGGAGGGAAACCATGAAGATCAGAATTAAATTTTCAAAAACAGGAAATCTGAAATATATCGGCCATCTTGATACCATGCGCTGTTTCCAGAAAATCATGCGTCGTGCGGAGGTGGACAGTGCTTACTCGGAAGGTTTCAGTCCCCATCAGATCATGAGCTTTGCCTCTCCTTTGGGAGTGGGAATGACATCGGAAGGAGAATACGTGGATATTGAAGTACTTTCCACGGAATCATCAGCAAAGATGATGGAGCGGATCAACCGTGTTTCTGTTGATGGCATTCGGATCACCGGTTATGTAAAGCTTCCGGAAAAATCGAAGACGGCCATGTCCATGGTGGCTGCGGCCGATTATCTCCTTACCTTTGATGTCCCTGTGGATCAGCCGACAAAGGATGCATTTGCAGAATTCCTGAAGCAGGAATCCATTATCATTCATAAAAAAACAAAGAAGCAGGAACTGGATATGGAAATCCGTCCGCTGATATACAAAACCGAATTTTTGCAGAATGACAAAGGACAGGATCAGCTGTTTCTGCAGGTTTCCGCAGGCAGCGCCGCCAATCTGAAACCGGAACAGGTGATGGAAGCCTTTGCAGCATGGAGAAATGTTCCCGAGGGAAGCCTTCCCTTCCATAACCACCGACTGGAAATGTATGCGGATCTGGCAAAGGAAAATCGGAAGAGAAAGCTGGTTTCTCTGGAAAGCCTGGGTGAGATTATTGAATAATGTGATGATCATTACCCGCAGAGAAAAGGGGATTGCAGCTGCACTGAAGGAAGGAAACCGGATTACGGAGCTTCATGTGGAACAGGAAAAAGCTTTCCGGGTCGGTGATATATTCATAGGGAAAATACAGAGTATCGTAAAAAACATCAATGCGGCCTTTGTGGATTTTGGCTGCGGGGTTAATGGATATCTGGCTCTGGACAAACAGGAGAGCTTTTTTTACACCAGACAGGCAAGAAAGGGGCTTCCCACCTGTGGTGACGAGATTCTGGTTCAGATTGCAAAGGAAGCGGTAAAAACCAAACTTCCCGTGCTGGAAGGCCATGTGAATCTCAGCGGCAGATATGCTGTTTTGATCATGGGGGAAAAGGGACTTGCTTTTTCCAGAAAAATTCACGATGATTTATTTCAGAAGGAGATTCGGCAGCAGCTTAAGGAACAGGGCTGGCTTTCAGATGAATATGCACTGCTTCTTCGTACCAACAGTCATGAAGAAGAACGGGAAACGGTGTTTTCAGAAATCCGCTCTCTGATCGATCGATATGAAAAAATCAGAAAAACAGCACCCTATCGAACCTGTTTTTCCTGTATGGAACGATCGGATCATCCTTTTCTGGAGCTGATCCGGGATTATCCCAAAAGTAATCCCCTGGAGGTGGTGACGGATCTGTCAGAACTGTATGTGGAAATCCGGGAGAAACTGCCGGATATTCCGGTGCATCTGTATACCGATGAAAAACTGTCCCTTACAGCATTGTATTCTCTGAACACAGCCTTCGATCATGCATTGGGAACGAGGGTATGGCTGAAATCCGGCGGGTATCTGATTCTGGAACCCACGGAAGCCCTGACTGTCATTGATGTGAATACAGGAAAATGTACGGATAAAATCAATAAAGAAAAGCACCTGTACCGAACCAATATGGAAGCGGCGGCAGAAATTGCCGTACAGCTTCGGCTGCGCAATTACAGCGGTATTATACTGGTGGACTTTATTGATATGGAAAAAAAGGAGGACACGGAAGCGCTCCTTCATTTTTTCAGACAATGTCTTTCCGAAGATCGGACCAAAACAACGCTTGTGGACATCACAAAACTGCATCTGGCAGAGGTGACACGGAAGCGCAGATACAGACCCCTGCATGAAGCCGTGGGGGAATTGAAAAAAGAAGGATAACACAGGAGGTATCTGATGGCAGGCTTTTTACCGGTGAATCGAGAGGAAATGGAACAAATGGGCTGGGAACAGCCGGATTTTGTATATGTAACAGGAGATGCCTATGTGGATCATCCTTCCTTTGGTCCTGCCATCATCAGCAGACTGTTGGAATCCCATGGCTATAAAGTGGCGATGCTGCCCCAGCCCGACTGGAAAGATGAGAATTCCGTTCGGGTGTTCGGCCGCCCCAGGCTTGGTTTTCTGGTTTCTTCCGGCAATATGGATTCCATGGTGAATCATTATACCGTTGCCAGGAAACGGCGCCAGACGGATGCCTATACCCCCGGAGGTGTCATGGGACGGAGACCGGATTACGCCGTGGTTGTATACTGCAATCTGATTCGAAGGGTGTACAAGGATGTTCCGGTCATCATTGGAGGAATTGAGGCCAGTCTGCGGCGTATGGCACATTATGATTACTGGTCCGATAAACTGAAACGATCCGTGCTGATGGATTCTTCAGCCGACCTGCTTTGTTACGGAATGGGTGAACATTCCACCGTGGAGATTGCGGATTGCCTCGCCAGCGGCATGTCGGTAAAGGATATCACCTTTGTCCGGGGAACCGTATACCGGACCTCCAATCCGGAGCTGTTTCAGGATGCCGTTATGCTTCCTGCATTTGAAGAATTACAGCAGACAAAAAAGAAATATGCAGAAAGTTTTTACACCCAGTACTGTAATACGGATCCTTTCAGCGGCAGGAAACTGGTGGAGCCGTATCCCAATAAACAGTTTCTGGTGCAGAATCCGCCCGCCTACCCTCTGACCCAGATGGAGATGGATGATATCTACGATCTTCCATACATGAGAACCTGGCATCCGATTTACGATGAAGCCGGCGGTATTCCTGCCATTTCTGAGGTGAAATTCAGCCTGGTCAATAACAGGGGATGTTTCGGCGGATGCAGCTTCTGTGCCCTGACCTTTCATCAGGGACGGCGGATTCAGGTCCGCAGC
>JBJELP010000052.1:0-3685 GCA_051879215.1 Lachnospiraceae bacterium | reverse complement strand
CAAGGTGTATCAGTGTGATGGCAATGTGGTGGATAAAACCGATCCTTTTGCTTTTGGTATGGAACTTCGTCCTAATGCAGCGTCCGTTATCGTGGATATGGAGCAGTTTTCCTTTGATGATGAGGACTGGATGAAATCACGCACCAGAAATCATGATAATCCCATGAATATTTATGAACTGCATCTCGGTTCCTGGATCATGCCCAATGATACCAGCAAGACAGAGGAGGAACGGAAGGACACAGGAGGAAAGAGACCGCAGGTGGCTGAACCGGTGGAAAACGATACCAGACTGTGGTACAACTACCGGGAAATGGCAAAACCGCTGATCGATTACTGTAAGAGCAATCATTATACCCATATTGAAGTGATGCCGCTGAACGAACATCCCTTTGACGGTTCCTGGGGCTATCAGGCAACCGGATTTTTCAGCCCCACATCCCGGTATGGTACAGCTGATGATCTGAAATACATGGTAAATGAACTGCATAAAGCCGGAATCGGTATTATCATTGACTTTGTACCGGTTCATTTTGCTACGGATTATTATTCCCTGATTAAATTTGACGGAACTTCTGTTTATGAATATCCGGAAAGAGAGATCGGCTTCAGTGAATGGGGATCCTGCAACTTCAATTATTATCGCGGTGAAATCCGCAGCTTTTTACAGTCTGCAGCCAACTACTGGCTGGACGAATACCATTTTGACGGAATCCGCATGGACGCCATCAGCAATGTTATTTACTGGATGGGTAATGAAGGACGCGGCGTCAATGGAGCCGGTCTTCAGTTCCTGAAGGAGATGAACGCCGGGATTCATTCCCTTCATCCCACAGCCATGACCATCGCGGAAGATTCTTCTGCTTTTGCAAAGGTAACGGCAGATGTCAAATACGATGGCCTGGGATTTGACTACAAATGGGATATGGGATGGATGAACGACACCCTGAAATATTTCAAATATGCTCCCTGGGAACGGTCTGCCCATTATCATGAGCTTACATTCTCCATGATGTATTTCTACAGTGAATTATATATCATGTCCTTCTCCCATGATGAAGTGGTTCATGGAAAGGCAACTATCATGCAGAAGATGTGGGGCGATTACAACCAGAAGTTTGCCCAGTGCCGTCTGCTGTATGCCTATATGTATACCCATCCCGGCAAAAAACTGGATTTTATGGGCAACGAATTCGGTCAGCTCCGCGAATGGGATGAAAAGAAGGAACAGGACTGGTTCATGCTGAAATACCCGAATCATGATTCCTTCCATGAATACCGGAAAGAACTTCACAGAATTTATCAGGAAAATCCTGCCCTTTACACAGGGGATTACGACAGCCGATGTTTCCGCTGGCTGCAGGTTCACGGAGAAAGGGACTGTGTTTATATTTACCAGAGAACCTCCGGAAAGAACAGTATTGTCATGGCCATGAATACACAGGACATTCCTCATACGGGATATACCTTCGAGGTTCCTGAAAATATGATTCTGACTGAGATTCTCAACAGTGATGAAAATCGCTTCGGCGGCAATACCGTTCCTTCCGAAAAACCGAAGGTGTACAAGTCAGTGGATAAGAAACTGACACTGGATCTTCCTCCTTTCGGTGCTGTGATCTATACAGCAGAGATGGTACCGGAAGCAAAAGCAAAAACTGCTTCTGCAAAGAAACCTGTGAGAAAAACTACAAAGAAGAAAACCTCTGCAGCAGCTTTAGCAAAGAAAACCTCGGCAAAAAGATCTTCCGCATCCAAAACAGCGGCAAAGAAGAGCAGCACCGGAAGAACTGCAAGAACAAGAAAAACTGCAGCGGAAAAAGCAGAAGAGTAATTGATGCAGAAATAAATAGTACAGGATAATACATAAACAAGGGACCGGAACCAATTCATTTTGGTGAGCGGTCCCTTGTTCATACTAAATTTCGCTTTTTCAGAAAAATATCCATGCTTAAAAATTAGTGCTTGCATTTTTTAAAAATATCTGTATAATAAATGTGCATGCTTCATTGGCTCAGTCGGTAGAGCACTTCACTCGTAATGAAGGGGTCGCCGGTTCGAATCCGGCATGAAGCTTATGAAAAAAGCCAGTAACGGTAAGGGTTAGCAGTCAGAAGGAACTATAATTCTTACGGTTGATGCAGAGAACGGTGTGACCGTAGAGGTTACACCGTTTTTCTGCATCTAAGGGCAGATTCTGTGATTATGTGTTCTGCGAAAAAATAGTCAGAGGTATGAATTATGCCAAAATCAAAATGGAACTTAAATACTATTTACATATCCGAACGGCTTCAGAAGAGTCTGCGGCCAATCTCCTGCTGTGCGATGACCACCATTGTCGCCCCAATGGGATATGGAAAAACAACGGCAATAAACTGGTATTTAGAAGAATATAAAAAAGCAGAGGAACGATTTGTCATCCGCATCAGCGTATATGCCGATAATCTCACGATTTTCTGGAAAAGTGTACAGGATGCTTTTGTACATGCAGGCTTTGATTTCCTGCGTGACTATCCCTGTCCCTGCGATGCAGCAAGCAGCAGTATGTTGACAGATGATCTCTGCCATGAGCTGGCGGGAGAAAAATCCTGCTACATTTTTATTGATGATTTCCACCTGTTGACAGATAAGCGTATTCCCGGTTTCCTTTGTACGCTTGCCAACCGGCTGCCCGGCAATGTGCATCTCATTATTGCCAGCCGGGATCGGTTCCTGCCCGCCGGGGAAATCGTCCGGCTGGGGAACCGGGTCTGTCAGATTGGCACGGAGCAGCTGCGGTTAAACCATACGGAGCTTGCCATTTATGCCCACAGATGTGGAATGGATCTTTCAGATGAACAGATTGAAACACTGCTTTATTCCAGCGAGGGGTGGTTTTCCGCAATCTATCTGAACCTGCGGACATTTTCGGAACGCGGGGCGTTGCCTGACCGCAATTCTGATATTTACACCATGTTCACCGCCGCCATGATCGACCCGCTTCCCGAAAAACAACGGGTTTTTCTTGCAGTCATGGGGCTTGCCGATGAGTTTACCGTAGAAATGGCACGTTTTGTCACCGGGGATGCCGATGCTGGAAAGCTGCTCGCTGTATTGACCGCACAAAATGCATTTGTAACATGTTTATCGGACGGTGTGACGTTTCGATTTCATCACATGATGAAGGAATGTGCAGAGCGCACGTTCCTGACGTTGGAAAAAGAAAAGCAGAATGTATTTCGTGAGAATTTCGGCACATGGTATGAAGATCACCGACAATATCTTCATGCAATGGCAGCCTACTGGCAGAGCGAAAATTATGATGCATTGCTGCGTGTGATTCAAAAGGACACCGGCATATTGCTCTCGTCTCTGAATCCGGAATCGGTGCTGGCTATGATCAGTAAGTGCCCGGTTTCCATTCTGAAAATGCATCCGCTGGCGATTCTGGTGCTGATGCGCTGTATGTTCAACTGGCGGCTGATTCCGAAGATGATGGAACTGAAGTCACTATTTCTGATGTCCATCGAGGAGCAGCCGGAAATGCCATCCAGTGAACGCGGTGATCTTCTGGGCGAATACGATCTGATTATGAGTTTCCTCTGCTACAATGACATCAGCGCCATGAGCCGTCTGCACCGCAGCGCCAGTGCACAGATGTCACGTACGGCTATCAGTATCCACAAAAGCGGCGGATGGACGTTTG
>JBJELP010000051.1:0-16756 GCA_051879215.1 Lachnospiraceae bacterium | reverse complement strand
TCGTACACACCGTGTACGCACTGCGAAAATATCATTGTTCACTAAAAATCTATCTTTGAAATCCTTATGAAAAAGATTCTGAGAGTACATTGTTACAGTTTCAGAACAACACCGATTACAGCCGCTATGGCAATGTAGGCAATGGGGTGCGGATTGATTTTTCTGCCTGCAATTTCATGGGTGGAAAGATATTTCATGGTCAGGAAAAGAATTACAGCCAGCAGGATATTGACCCAGTTGAACAGATCCGTGAGGGAACCGGTTTCCTGATAAAGATCCATCTGAAGCAAAGCAATTTTCGCAACGCCCAGACCGGCAGCTGCAATCAGTGCAGTGGAAGCGGGGCGGAGACCATAGAATACTTTCTGAACCAGGGGGGATTCTCTGAAAGCATTCAGAATCCTGGAAATCAGGATAATGATGATGATGGAAGGGCAGATCAGGCCGAGGGTGGAAACCGCACCGCCAAAGATTCCCAGAGTTTTAAAACCAACATAGGTGGCCATATTAATACCAAGAGGCCCGGGGGTGGATTCGGAAATTGCGATCAGATCTGCAATATCATTTGAGGTAAACCAGTGGGTGGTTTCTGACATTTCATAAAGAAAAGGAAGAGTGGCAAGACCACCTCCCACAGCAAACAGACCGGTTTTGAAAAATTCCAGAAACAGTTGAAGGATCAGCATGATGTGTTTCCTCCTTTTCTGGAATCCGGCTTCAGGAAGAAGCCTGCAATCCCTGCAGCGATAACCAGAACAGCAGGGGATACCGGTGTCAGCAGGGAAAGTGCCAGAATCGCCAGAAAGATCACAATGCACCGGTTGTCAATGATGGATTTTTTTCCGAGTTTTATGATGGAATCCAGAATCAGTACACAAACACAGACACGGATACCTGCAAATGCATGCTGAATGAATTCGATTTCAGCAAAATTTGTCAGAAACATGGCAATCAGGGTAATGATTACAACGGAGGGCAGGACCAGACCGATGGTGGCCAGAATGCCTCCGATGATGCCAAACTGACGGTAGCCGATAAAAGTAGCTGTATTAACGGCGATGATGCCGGGGGTACACTGACCGATGGCATAGTAGTCCATGATTTCCGCTTCAGTGGCCCATTTTCTTTTTTCAACAATCTCTCTCTGCAGGATCGGGAGCATGGCGTAGCCGCCGCCGAAGGTGGTGCCGCCGATCTTGGCAAAGGTGAAGACCAGATCAATCAGTTCTTTCATGAAAAGACTCCTTTCAATTTGATGGGATACCATGATAATATTCCCACAATCTACGACATTATATCACAGGCATATAAAGAAGAAAAGAGGGCTTTTGTCAGGTTATTCTTCCTCAAAATGACATTCTGGAGTATATGTACAACATCTGGAAATACAACATCTGGAAATAAAGACGACGCCTGTGGCGATTTGGTGCCGGATCCGGTCTGCGAAGCAATTTTTTCCTGACAATTTTTATCCGTTATTTATGCATATTTCTTGACTTTATATGCATATGAGGGTACAATAACAAAATCAGGATTGAAACAACCAGTTTTTTTCGACTGATGTTTTATGCCGGAAGAATCCGGTGACTTAAAAAAGGAGTGAATATTATGAAGATGAAAAAGGTTCTTGCAATTGTTATGGCTATGGCTATGACAGCCGGTCTTGCTGCATGCGGCAGCTCCAAACCGGCAGAAACAGAAGCAAAAGGTACAGATGCACCGCAGACTGCAGCAGTAACAACTGTAGAAGAAGGTAAGTTACATATGGCAACCAATGCTGCTTTCCCTCCTTATGAGATGGTAGCAGATGATGGTTCTTTTGAAGGTATTGATGTGGAAATCGCAGAAGAAATCGCAGCAAAACTCGGTCTTACACTGGTGGTTGACGATATGGATTTCAGCTCTGTTATCACATCTGTTCAGACCGGCAAGGAAGATATGGCCATGGCAGGTCTGACTGTTAACGAAGAACGCAAGCAGAATGTTGACTTCACAGACAGTTACTCAACCGGTATTCAGGTGATTATCGTGAAAGAAGATTCTCCCATTACCTCCATTGATGATCTGGAAGGAAAGATGATCGGCTGCCAGGAAGCTACAACCGGTTACATTTACTGTTCTGACACACCGGAAAACGGCGGATACGGCGAAGATCATGTTACACCTTTCACCAATGGTGCCAATGCTGTTCAGGCTCTGATTTCCGGCAAAGTTGACTGTGTTGTTATCGACAGCCAGCCTGCAAAGGAATTCGTTGCACAGAATGAAGGTCTGAAGATTCTGGATACCGAATTTGCAGTGGAAGATTATGCAATCGGTGTTAATAAAGAAAATACAGCACTGCGTGATGCGATCAATACAGCGCTGAAGGAACTGATTGCAGACGGTACCGTTCAGAAGATTCTGGACAAGTATATCTCTGCAAACTAATAGACAGTTTACTGGAGTTTCTGAAGCTGTCTGATTTCGTATGAGGTCAGACAGCTTTATTCTATGTCATATGTGAGTATCCTTTCTGTCAGAAGGATATCACAGGAATAAAGAACCGATTTCAACAAATAAATAAGATTTCACCACTTCGTAGGCCAATCCCATGCGAACATACGATAGCGTACGTCGCACTCGGTTAATCTTATCGGGCGTGGATTGAAATACTTTTGAGAAAGGAGAACAGGATGTCCGATTTAATAGCAGGCTTACAGCATGATTTTTATCAGAGTTTTCTGGAAGGAGATCGCTGGAAGCTTTATTTAAGTGGTATCGGAGTGACACTGATGGTGGCTGCACTTGCCCTGGTACTGGGTGTCATTCTGGGTGTTCTGGTTGCGATTGTGCGTACCCTTCATGATCAGCAGGCAGAAGGCAGAAAAAGAAGTGCTGCACTGGGAATTTTAAATGGAATTTGTCAGGCGTATACCACCATTATTCGAGGAACGCCCATCATGGTTCAGCTTCTGATCATGTATTTTGTTATTTTTGCAAGCACACGAAATCAGATTGGGGTTGCAATGCTGACCTTTGGTATTAATTCCGGCGCTTATGTATCCGAAATCATCCGCGGCGGCATCATGTCTGTGGATAAGGGACAGATGGAAGCAGGCCGTTCCCTTGGTCTTCCCTATTCGATCACCATGACCAATGTTGTCATTCCGCAGGCCATAAAAAACATCCTTCCCGCACTGGGCAATGAATTGATTACTCTGCTGAAGGATACTTCTATTGTTACTGTAATCGGTCTGCGTGACCTGACAAAGGCAGCTTTGCTGGTACAGGGTAAAACCTATCAGGCATTTATGCCTTTCATCGGTATTGCAATTGTCTATCTGGGCATGGTTATGATTCTGTCATGGCTGATGGGAATTCTGGAAAGGAGAATGAGACAAAGTGATCGACGTTAAAAATCTGCAGAAAAGCTTTGGTGATGTGAAAGTATTAAATGGAATTACAGAACACATCAGCAAAGGGGAAAAAGTTGTTATAATCGGACCGTCCGGTTCCGGAAAGTCCACATTTCTTCGTTGTCTGAACCTTCTGGAAATGCCCACAGGCGGAGATATTATTGTGGATGGTGTATCCATGGTGGACCCCAAAACGGATATCAACAAAATGCGTCAGAGAATGGGTATGGTATTTCAGCATTTCAATCTGTTCAACAATCTGAATATTCTGGATAACATGACACTGGCTCCCGTAAAGCTGAAGCTGAAATCCAAAGCAGAAGCAGAAAAAGATGCCATGGAACTTCTGGAACGTGTTGGTCTTCAGGATAAAGCACAGGCCTATCCTTCTCAGCTGTCCGGCGGTCAGAAACAACGTATAGCCATTGTTCGTGCACTGGCCATGCATCCGGAAGTCATGCTTTTTGATGAACCCACATCAGCACTGGACCCTGAAATGGTTGGTGAAGTTCTGAATGTAATGAAACAGCTGGCAGACGATGGTATGACCATGGTGGTGGTTACACACGAAATGGGATTTGCCAGAGAAGTAGGTACCAGAATCATGTTTATGGACGGCGGTGTAATTGCCGAACAGGGTACACCGGATGAAATATTCAATCATCCGAAAAATCCCAGAACACAGGAATTCTTATCCAAGGTCCTGTAATTGGATTATATGTTATAAAAAACCGGGAGAAATCCCGGTTTTTTATTGTGGGGTGGAATTTGTGATACGGAATGCGTGCAACGCGGAGAAATCCATTTGTATCATGGGCATAGGGGAAATCCTTTTTCTTCAAACATCATTTGATATAATAGTTTGGATATATATGCCTGATTTCAAGCTAAAATATCCAGATGAAGGAAGCCACTGGATGGAGGTTGGATAAAAAGAGAAAAAAAGAAGTCCAAATATCCAAACGCCAGGAGCTGCCCGTAGGCGGCTGGATAAAATAGCAGAAAAAGAAGCTAAAATATCCAAACAGAAGGAGCTGCCCGGAGGCGGCTGGATAAAATGAAGAAAAAAGAAGCTAAAATAACCAAATGCCAGAAGCCGCCCGGAGGCGGTTGGATAAAAAGAGGAAAAAAGAAGCCAAAATAACCAAACGCCAGGAGCTGTCCGGAGGCGGCTGGATAAAAAAGCAGGAAAAGAAGCCAAAATAACCAAACGCCAGAAGCTGCCCGGAGGCGGCTGGATAAAAAGAGGAAAAAAGAAGTTATAATATCCAAACAGAAGGAACCGCCCGGAAGCGATTGGATAAAAAGAAGAAAAAAGAAGCCGAAATATCCAAACAGAAGAAGTCGCCCAGAGGCGGTTGGATAAAAGAAGTAAACAAAATCCCTACTTGTACAGATACAGGACTTATGATATGATGTGATTCTGTCCGAATGACCGTATTGGCTGCAAATTGTAACGAATAGGAAAAGCTGTCCGGTACGTCCGGAGAAACAAGATAGATCTAAGAAATAAGACAAATAACAACGGAAAAAAATAAGAAATACAAGAAAGAAACTGATCTGGAGAGGAAAAATGAACAGGAAGAAAAAAGAGCAGAAGGTGTTTCCGTGGAAAGAATTTTTAAAGAGTCTGGCGGTGATCGTGATTCCCATAGCCATACAGAATCTGCTTACCACCACAGCCAGTATGATCGATACCATGATGGTTGCACCACTGGGTGAATTGTCGGTGGGGGCACTGGGGCTTTGTGCGCAGTTTTCATCGCTGATGTTTGCGGGATACTGGGGATTTGTCGGTGGAGGCATGATGTTTTTCTCCCAGTACTGGGGGTCAAAGGAAGAGGATAATATCGAACGATCCTATGGTATGACCTGGGCGTGTATGATGACGGTGGCTGTGATTTTCGGCTGTCTGGCTGTTTTTGCACCGGAGCTGGTTATGAAAATCTATACGGATAAAACAGCTATTCAGGAAATCGGCGTAAAATATCTGAGAATAGTCGGTTTTGCTTATCTGATGCAGGTTTTTTCCATGGCCATGAGCAGTCTGCTTCGTGCAACGGAACAGGTGCGGATTCCCATGATTGCATCCATGATATCCGTTGCTTCCAATATTATTTTGAACTGGGTATTTATCTACGGGCATCTGGGCTTTTCTCCCATGGGAATTCAGGGGGCAGCTCTGGCCACCACCTGTGCGGCAGGAATTAATGTACTGGCTGTTTATCTGCTGGCATGGCGGGCAGGATATCCTTATCTGTTTCATATTCGGGGACATTTTCGATGGAAAAAAGATCATGTCAAAGCCTATTTTATCAAATGTTTCCCCATTCTGTGCAATGAGATTCTGATTGGTGTGGGAAATATGGTGATTAACATTACCCTTGGCCGTCAGCCGGAGCATGTCATTGCAGCATTGGCGGTTTTCCGTACGCTGGAAGGATTGCTGATCGGATTTTTTGCCGGATTTTCCAGTGCCGCATCCATTCTGGTGGGAACCTGCGTCGGTGCCGGCAAGCTGCATACTGCCTACGAACGGGCAAAACGTCTGGTTTATCTTTGCAGCGGCGTGATTCTGGCAGTCAATCTGGTACTGTTTTCCGTGCACACACCGCTTCTTCATGCCATGAGTCTGTCCGGAAATTCCTTCCGGGCCGGAACGACATTTTTAATCATTTATGGAGTGGTTTCTGTCATACGAATGGGCAACTGGATGCAGAACGATACCTACCGTGCATCAGGAGATGCCGTTTACGGTACCGTTCTGGAAATCATTTTCATGTACATCATGGTTCTTCCCTGTGTACTGATTTCCGGTTTTGTGTTAAAACTTCCGTACTGGGCAATTTTTATCTGCTGTTATATTGATGAGCCGATCCGTTATATTCTGATGCAGATTCACCTGTATTCCGGCAAATGGATCAAACCGGTTACGGAAGTCGGAAAAGAAGCCCTGATTGCGTTTCGAGCAGATATAAAGAAAAGAGCCTAGCTCAGACTACTTTCAGACTCCATTCGGAGCAGTCCCATACCTGATCAGCCAGATTTTCATAGAATTCCGGCTCGTGACAAACCATAAGGATACTGCCTTTGTAGGCTTTCAGTGCTCTTGCCAGTTCTGCCTTAGCATCGGTATCCAGATGGTTGGTGGGTTCGTCCAGAACCAGAAGATTGGATTCCCGGTTGATCAGTTTGCAGAGACGGACTTTGGCCTGTTCACCACCGCTCAGAACCCGGACCTGACTTTCAATATGCTTGGTGGTCAGACCGCATTTGGCCAGGGCAGATCGTACCTCATACTGGGTGTAACCGGGGAATTCGTTCCAGATTTCCTCGATACAGCTGCCGGTATGGGAGGTATCCATTTCCTGCTCAAAGTATCCGATCTCCAGATAGTCACCCAGCTCAACGGAACCGGAAACAGATGGAATCAGTCCCAGGATGCTTTTTAGCAGGGTGGTTTTACCAATACCGTTGGCGCCGGTCAGGACGATTTTCTGATTACGTTCCATGGAAAGATTCAGCGGTACAGATAACGGACTGTCATATCCGATAACCAGATTGTGGAGTTCAAAAATATAACGTCCCGGTGTGCGGGCTTCTTTAAAATGAAATTCCGGTTTCACACGTTCCGGAGCCAGTTCGATTTTCTCCATTTTATCCAGTTTTTTCTGACGGGACATGGCCATATTTCTGGTGGCAACACGGGCCTTGTTGCGGGCAACAAAATCCTTCAGTTCCGCAATTTCCTGCTGCTGTTTGTTATAGGCCGCCTGCAGCTGGGACTTTTTCATTTCATATACTTCCATGAATTTATCATAATCACCGGGATAACGGTCCAGTTTCTGATTTTCCATGTGATAGATCAGATTGATGACGCTGTTCAGGAATGGAATATCGTGGGAAATCAGAATGAAAGCATTTTCATAGTCATTCAGATACCGCTTCAGCCATTCAATATGGCTGACATCCAGATAGTTGGTGGGCTCATCCAGCAGGAGAATATCCGGTTTTTCCAGAAGCAGCTTGGCCATGAGAATCTTGCTTCTCTGTCCGCCGCTTAAGTCTTCCACATCACGATCCAGACCGATGTCCATCAGCCCCAGTGCCCGGGCAACTTCATCAATCTTTGCATCAATAATATAAAAATCATGGGCATCCAGCATTTCCTGAATGGTTCCCAGCTCTTCCATCATCACTGCCAGCTCGTCTTCAGAAGCATCGCACATGTTATCACAGATTTCATTCATCCGGGCTTCCATTTCAAAGAGCCAGTTAAAGGCACCGCGAAGCACATCGCGGATGGTCATGCCGGCCTCCAGAACCGTGTGCTGATCAAGATAACCGACGCGGACATTTTTTCCCCATTCCACTTTGCCTTCATCCGGTTCCAGTTTTCCGGTGATGATATTCATAAAGGTGGATTTTCCTTCGCCGTTGGCCCCGATCAGACCAATGTGTTCCCCTTTTAAAAGCCGAAAAGAAACGTGATCAAAAATCGCCCGATCACCAAATCCATGGCTCAGATTTTCTACTGTTAATATACTCATATACTGCTAATCCTTTTTGTCGTAATTGTTTTGCGGGTCCCAAAGTCATACTATTTCACGCGTGCCCTATAGGGTATGCAAGCATGAACAGCATGACCTTTTGACCCTGGTATCATATCATAAAAAGACAGGAAAGTCACCATAAGATATTTTTCTGATCCCGATCCTAATTTTCTGTTTCAAACCGTAAGGTATATAGTACAATGTATTTTGTACTTATAGAAATGATCATTTCCAATTTTAGCAGCACAGGAGTAAGTATGAATCAGATAAACTATCAGGAGCTGCCTGAACAATACGGCAGACTTCTCTGGACCATTGCAGCCGGTATACTTGCAGGGGTGGGAACCAGAGAGGATGTGGAGGATATCATAGCAGACGTATTTTTTTCTTTATTTGAAAGACCGGATCAGTATGACCCCCGGAGGGGAAGTCTGAAGACATGGCTTTGTCTGAAAACGAAGAGTATGTCCATTGACTGGATCCGGAAAAACCGGCGGCTGATTCCGCTTGAGACACTTACGGAGAAAGAACGATCTGCAGGTCCGGAAACCGGGTATCAGGGGGAAATGGAATTGGATCCCACATTCCGGGACTTTCATCGGAAACACCAGATGGCACAGGCTGCCGCCTGGATTGCCGGATGCGGAGAACCGGATCGGGAGATTCTGAAGCTTCGTTTTCTATATGAACTGAAACCTTCGGAAATATCCATGAAAACCGGAATTCCGGTTTCTGACGTGTATGACATCATAAAAAAAGGCAGAAAGAATCTGAAAAAGGAATTGGGTGACGGAAATGAATAAACAGACAGAACAAAAAGAATTGATTTTTGAGCAGGAAGAGTGGGCGAAAGAAGCAGAGCAGATGCTGCCGGAGTCCATGCGGTATGAATCTTCGGAAGGAATTAAAAACCGGCTGAATCAGAAAATCAATCACAGGACAAGTCAGAGCAGAACGATAAAAAGAAAGTACAATATGCGGAAAAGAATTCTGATTCCTGCGGCCATTATCACTTTATTTGCAGGTATTTCCGTGGCAGGGGCAAAGGGACTCTGGCATCTCGGTAATCCGGGGACCTACAGCGGAGATACGGTTAAAATATTTGAGACGGTTTCTTATGTGTGGAATGATGAAAATGAAAAATATGAAAATGCAAATCTTCCGGAAGGAGAAAAAACAGAGGCAGGAGGAAATGAACCGGAAGAAAATGGTGTACAGGAAAACTCTTTTTCCGATGCATATTTTCTTGAGAAGGCCGGGGAGATTATATCTATAGTGAATGAGAAAGCTAAACTTTCTCTGGATCTGTCAAAGCTGCAGATCACTTATCAGACCGATGAAAACTGGAATCGGGAAGAAGCTATGGTATCCTGTCCCCTGGCAGGCAAAGACCGGATAACCACCGTGACTTTTGACCGGGGGTCAGGCACATTTTTAAGCATGGAATTCTGGGGAGGAGAAAACCAGAGCAGTAATCAGCCCATGAGTGAACAGGAGGTACTGGCAGCAGCAGAATCCTGGTATCAGAAGCTTCCATTTCCGGAAAATTATACATTTATAAAAAAGAGTGAATTTGATGAACATGCATGGATGTATGATTTCGGAAAAAGTTATACACTGGAAATCGACGGAAAAACCATTACCCTGCAAAATGAACTGGAAACGGCAAGGATTACCGTTGACCCCACCAATGGTCAGATGATTCTCTGCAATTCCTTCTATGCCCCTCTGCTGGATGATCATGAAGAGGGGATGAAACCGCTGACAGAGAAAGAGGCTATTCGGATTGCTAAGGAACAGTATGAAGCCTGTGAACAATCCAGAAACCGGTCTGTTAAATGGGAGAAAGTGAAA
Organism: Lachnospiraceae bacterium; assembly: GCA_051879215.1. Classification (GTDB taxonomy): domain Bacteria; phylum Bacillota; class Clostridia; order Lachnospirales; family Lachnospiraceae; genus TWA4. The sequence continues at coordinate 6,951 of JBJELP010000051.1, read as the reverse complement.
ATCTCCGCCCAGGCTGGAATTGCATTACCTGATTATGAAAGTGTTCAATTCTATACAACAGAGAAACAGCCGCAGACCAATGGAACAGAAACCGGGAAAAATGGTATTGTGACAGAACAGATTACCATTCCGGAACAGGAAGAGATGGTTTCCTATCGGAAGGAACGGATCACAAGATTTGCATGGGTGGTGCAGTTCATCGAAGAAAACAGTGAGCTGGGAGCATCGGACATGCGCTGGAATATTGATCTGTACAGCGGAGAGGTTCTCTCGGTGGATTCCACAAAATAATGGATAGATGATCCTTGAAAAAGTCCATTGCAGACACGGATTGCGGAAGGAGAAGTTTTGTCTTGACATGTTGCAGAGATGTTATTACTATAAAATGTGGAAACAGAACGGAATAATCTGACATGTTTTCACAACCATAAATCATGAGAAAGCAAGGAAATAGAAATGAAAAGCATTTTGATTAAAGATACAACCAAAGAAGAGCGGATTGCTCTGATCCGGGAGTGGCTTCCGGTGGATGATGGTCTGGAAGACTGTGAAATTGATCTCTGGGACATGTATGATGATTACATCAAGGGGAAACGGGAAATTGCAGAAATCAATGAATCCTTCCGGGCTGATTACGTAATGGATGATCCGGAGCCGAAGAGGGGATAAAGCAATGAGTGTGAACTATCATGCATATCAGTGCAGAGACTATCTGATGTCCGATTATGAGGAAATTTACCTGCAGTGGCAGAAAGCCTTTGAAAATTACGATTCCGAACGGGTCTGCCGGATCCTGAATCTGAAACGGGATGCTGCTTTTGTCTATGTGGAGTATCTTCATACCCTTTTTCGGATTCATCTGAAAACAGGCAGGATTGAGAAACAGCTGAATCGAGAAGAAACCATTGCGGATCTGGTCAGGAATGCATTTCGAAAAACCTTAAGCCATGCAGAAAACCGCAGAAAGCAGCAGATTCTTTTTCGGGAAATCATAGAGATTCTGCAGAATCCGAGGCAGGAAAAACAGAATCTTCCAAAAGGTTCTTCTTATATGAAGCTGAATGACAGAGACGCAACAGATCCCGGGACTCTGGCTGCAAAGTGCCGAAAGCTCATGGAAGAGGAGAATGGATGGACCGACCAGGTCTATTTTAATGAAGGAATGGCGGTTTATCATTTACTCAGTTACGTAAAGGACAATCCACAACTGTCCGGTCAGTGGATTCCCAACACCAATCTGGATCCCAGAACCGGCAAGGGCAATCCGAAGGAGGAATTACTGTTTACTGAATTTGCAGACCTGTTTGCGGATCACACAGAACTTCTTCATTCGGCCTGCAGAGAAAATTATGGCACGGAGATTTCATCCAAGGCCGATCTGGCCTATCAGTTTGAGGTATTTCCGCAGGTTTCTGTTCAACTGCAGTTTTATGACAGGGACGAAGAGTTTCCGGCACAGGTTCAGATTTTTGTGGACAGACGGATTACCGATTATGTACATATTGAAACAACCGGATGTATGGTGTCGGATCTGTTTGAAAAACTGATTTACAGTGCATTTGTTAAGAAAGAAAAGCGTGGATGAATTATTTCCGGAGGACCTGCGCAAAGTTGCGAATGCAGTTCCGGAAAGATAAAGCATAAAACCAAGGAGGAAATTTCAATGGAAGACAAAAAGTTACTTGCAGCAGAGAATCATAAAAATGGGTGCAGCTGTTCACAGGCTGTTAACCTGGCATTTTGTGATGTGACAGGACTTTCTGCAGAAGCAGCAAAAGAAGAAGCAGCACCCTACAGCAAAGGTGCCAAAATCGGATGCGGTGCCTACATGGCAGCACAGCTGGTACTGGATCATGCAGCACCGGCAGATAAGAAAGATGCCATGAAGTCAGAGATGGAAAAACAGTTTACGGCTAAAATCGGCTCCACCGCATGTAAGGAAATTAAAGAGAAAAAGCTTCGTTCCTGCAGAGGCTGTGTGGAGGATGCAGCAGAACTTCTTCAGGGAATTCTGGAAGCAAACAGGTAGATTACGGGACAGACAGAGGGATCGGGTTTTGTATAAAATCCGGTCCTTTTTCCAATTTTATCTGTTTTTCGGTTCTTATGTTTCTGAAAAAATATTTCGGATTTGCAGTTCATCTGGTATAATCATGTGGGAATCCATTTGTCGGGTAACTCATCATATGATGTGGTGTTTTCTGAAAGCAGATAGAATCCAGGAAATACCTTCTGAATCAGGAAAGAGAGGTTTGATAAAGTATGAAGCTTACATGGATCGGACATGCATGTTTTAAATTGGAACACGATGACTATACCGTTATTTTTGATCCATATAAGGATGGTTCTGTTCCCGGATTGCAGAATATTCGGGAAGAGGCAGATCAGGTGCTTTGCAGTCATGAGCATGGGGATCATTCCGGAAGGGAATGCGTTACCATGAGAGCGGGAAAGGAATCTCCTTTTACGATTTCGGAAATTCACACTTTCCATGATGAGGTGAAAGGAGCAAAACGCGGTACCAGCACCATTTATATACTGGAAGCAGATGGGATGCGTATCGTTCATATGGGTGATATTGGATGTGAACTGGAACCGGAGCAGGTGGATCAGCTGAAAAATGTGGATGTTATGATGATTCCCGTGGGTGGTTTCTATACCATTGACGCCAGACAGGCCAGTGAACTGGTCCTCCAGGTGAATCCCAAAGTGATCATCCCCATGCATTTCAGCAAAGGAAATGTCGGATATTCTGAAATCAGCACCGTGGATGGTTTTCTTGCAGGAAAAGACAATGTTGTGATCTGTGAAGGTTCGTCGGTAGATCTGACTGATGTTCAGAAACCTGCCATTGTGGTTCTGACACCTGAGAATTCCGTGGAAAATAAGCAATAAGACAGATTTTTCCCTGCAAAAGGGAATAGAAAATGAGGAAAATAATATGATTTTAGCAATTGATATGGGTAATACCAATATTGTCATCGGCTGTATTGATAATGAAAAAACGTATTTTGTGGAACGGATGTCAACGGATACATCCAAAACCGAGTTGGAATATGTCATCGGTTTTAAAACTGTCCTGGAACTGTACCACATTGAACTGAGTCAGATGGAAGGGGCTATCATTTCATCGGTAGTTCCGCAGCTGACCAATGTGATCAGCAGTGCCGTGGAAAAAACCGTCGGATGCAAACCCTATATTGTGGGACCCGGACTGAAAACGGGGCTGAATATTCTGATGGATAATCCCCGGACCGTGGGTTCGGATCTGATCGTGGACGCAGTGGCAGCCGTGAAGGAATATGGAGCCCCCTGCATTATCATTGATATGGGAACCGCGACCACATTATCTGTCGTAGATAAGAAAGGCAATTATATCGGTGGTATGATTCTGCCCGGTGTTCGTGTTTCTGTGGATTCCCTTGTTTCCAGAACCGCACAGCTGCCCCGTATCGGTCTGGAAGCACCGAAAAAATGCATCGGCAAAAATACCATCGACTGTATGAAGAGCGGTGTGATCCTTGGCAATGCCGCCTGTCTGGATGGTCTGGTGGAACGGATTGAAGACGAACTGGGATACAGTGCACCGGTCATTGCCACCGGTGGACTGGCAAGAATTCTGGTTCCCCTTTGCAAGCGGAAAATGATTCTGGACGATGCCCTTTTACTGAAGGGTCTGAAGATTCTGTATGACAAAAATGCAGGACAGGAGGAAGGACATGCTAAAAAATAAGTGTGTGGTGCTTGCGGTTACAGGCAGCATTGCGGCGTATAAAATAGCAAATCTGGCCAGCATGCTGAAAAAACAGCATTGTGAAGTGCATGTATTGATGACAGAAAATGCCACCAACTTTATCAATCCGATCACTTTTGAGACACTGACCGGAAACAAATGTCTGGTGGATACCTTTGACCGGAATTTTGAATTCAGCGTGGAGCATGTTTCCCTAGCTAAAAAAGCGGAGGTGGTTATGATTGCTCCGGCTTCTGCCAATGTGATCGGCAAACTGGCCTGCGGTATTGCGGATGATATGCTGACCACCACCATTATGGCATGTAAGTGTAAAAAATTCATTTCTCCTGCCATGAATGTGAATATGTACGAAAATCCCATTGTTCAGGACAATCTGGACAGACTGCGCCATTTTGGATATGAAGTGATCGATCCGGCAGTGGGATATCTGGCCTGCGGTGATGTGGGGGCCGGAAAAATGCCGGAGCCTTCCGTACTGTATGATTACATTCTCAGGGAAATTGCCATGGAAAAGGATATGGCAGGCAAAAAGGTACTGGTGACAGCAGGTCCGACCCAGGAAAAACTGGATCCTGTTCGTTATATCAGCAACCATTCCACCGGGAAAATGGGCTATGCCATTGCAAAAATCTGCATGCTCCGGGGTGCAGATGTCACCCTGGTCAGCGGCCGCACTGCAATCACCCCGCCGCCTTTTGTAAATGTGGTTCCCATCGTATCGGCAAAGGATATGTTTGAAGCGGTGACATCCAGAGCAGCAGAACAGGATATCATTATCAAAGCTGCAGCTGTGGCAGACTACCGTCCGAAATACGTTTCCGATGAGAAAATGAAGAAAAAGGATGGGGAGATGTCCATTCCGCTGGAACGTACCGATGATATTCTGGCCTGGCTGGGTGACCATAGAAGAGAGGGACAGATTCTCTGCGGATTTTCCATGGAAACCAGCAATATGCTGGAAAATTCCCGCAAAAAACTGGAAAAGAAACATGTGGATATGATCGCAGCCAACAATCTGAAGCAGGCCGGTGCAGGATTTGGAACAGACACCAATATTCTGACACTGATTACGAAAGATCATATCACTGAGCTTCCCATGATGTCAAAGGAAGAGGCTGCCTCCGGATTAATGGATGAGTTAATGAAAATGTTAAACAATTTTTAATAATTATTTACTGAAACGTCATTGACTTTTTAGAAAAAAGCATCTACTATTGTATTATAACAATAATACAAAAAGATGCTTTTTTTAGTTAATTGGAATTTTTTTGTCAGAATGACAGGTTTGGAAACCGTGTTCAGAAATTATGATTTGAAACAGGGTCCTGTCTGACATGGAGGTGAAAGGATGGCCTGGATTTTAGAATCGGGAAGACCAATTTATCAGCAGCTGGCAGAAATTGTCAGACACCGGATTATGACCGGAGAATATCCCCAGGGAAGCAGGATTCCGGCAGTGCGGGACCTGGCTGTGGAAGCCGGTGTGAATCCGAATACGATGCAGAAGGCATTGAATGCGCTGGAAGAAAGCGGTATTGTTTACAGTCAGCGTACAGCAGGAAGATTTGTTACCGAAGATGAAAATCTGATTGAACAGCTGAAGTATCAGTCGTCCAGAAAACAGATACAGATATTTATCAAACAGATGCAGTCCATGGGATACCGTGCGGAGGAGATTCCTTTGCTGGTTGAACGGGCTGTAAAAGAGAACATTCAGGAGGAATAATATGGGAGTATTACTGGAATGCAATGGATTGACCAAGCGTTACGGACAGAAAACAGCCATTGACAATTTGTCTGTAACCATGGGAAGTGGAAGGATTATCGGGCTGCTGGGTCCCAACGGAAGCGGCAAAACCACATTGATTAAGATGATCAACGGTCTGTTAAAGCCTACACAGGGAGAACTGCGGATTGATGGGGAGGCTCCGGGAGTACACACCCATGGAATCATTTCCTATCTGCCGGACCGGAATTATTTTAACAAGCGAATGAAAGTCAGTCAGGTGCTGGATATGTTCAGTGATTATTACAGTGATTTTAACCGGGACAAGGCCAATGCCATGCTGGCGGATCTGCAGATCAATTCGGAAATGAAACTGCGAACACTTTCAAAAGGTACTCTGGAGAAAGTGCAGCTGATTCTGGTGATGAGCCGGGAGGCAAAACTGTACATCCTGGATGAACCCATTGCCGGTGTGGACCCTGCGGCAAGGGATTACATTCTGCGGACCATTATTTCCAATTACAATCCGGAGGCAACGGTTCTGATTTCCACACACCTGATTTCCGATATTGAACAGATTCTGGATGATGTGATTTTTCTGAAAAATGGTCATATCGAATTGTTTGCACCGGTGGATGAGATCCGGGAGCAGGAGGGAAAATCAGTGGATGCATTATTCAGGGAGGTATTCAGATGTTAGGAAAACTGTTTAAATATGATTTTAAGGAAATGGGACTGATTCTGGTTCCGATTTATCTTCTTTATGTCGGTATCATGGCTGCGTTTATGGTGCTGCTGATTCTTGCCCGAAGCAGTCAGATTGTGGAAGAAAATACCTTGTTCGGTCTGCTGTTCGGCATTGTCAGTCTGGTGGCTTTTCTTTCCATGGGATTGATTCTCGTCGTTGGTTCTCTGGCAATCGTCTATCATTTCTACCGGAAATTTGTCACAGAGGAAGCATATTTTACCTTAACTCTGCCGGCAAAACCTTGGGAACATATCGCATCCAAACTGATGGCCAATGTGGTATGGCAGATCATCACCTGGGCGGTGTTTGCAGTATCTGTGTTTGTTGCCCTGTTTGCATCGGGGCTGCTGGATGTACTGGCCGATTCAAATCTGTTCGGTCTGGTTTTGCCGCAGCTTCAGATTGCATGGGCAGAAGCTGTGAAGGAACTGAATCTGACGACAGGTACATTTGTTCTTTGGGTGGTTTATATAGTCCTTTCCATTATCACCGGTCCGCTGATCTATTTTGCATCGATTTCCGTGGGACAAATGGCGGACAAACATAAGATTCTGGCTTCCATCGGAGCGTTCATCCTGATCAATATGCTGTCAGCTTTTGTACTTGGCACCATAGTATCCGGCAATATGAATCTCTATCTTTCCGCCACAGGATCACTGGTGGTAACCATTGTAGAGTCGCTGGTAATGTCAGTCATCTATTTCCTGATTACCACATCGTTCC